>NZ_JBHYWP010000072.1:0-43575 GCF_042751845.1 Streptomyces sp. NPDC059398
GATGCTGATGTTGTCGTGCACCCGGTTGCCGTCCGTGGTGGTGGTCGCCCCGTTGCAGATCAGCAGGAAGCCGCCCTCGTTGTCATGGCTGTAGTTGTAGCGGTAGACGTTCCGGGTGTTGGCGCCGTCGATGTCGTACGCCATGGAGTCCCGCGTTCCGTGCCCCCCGCTCACCTCGTTGTACTGGTAGAGCACGTCATCCGAATTCCAGGCCCACACACCGGCGTTGTAGGCGGCGGAGCGCATGTTGAAGCCGTCCACGCGGTTGTGCTCGACCAGCGCACCGCGTGCGTTCTGTACGACGATGCCGTCCCCGCCCGCGTCCGAGACCTTGTTCCGGTCGATGACCAGGCCGGTGATGGCCTCCCAGCTGCTGCCTGTTCCGTCGGGGTTCGCGGCCCGGTGGCTCCAGGTCGAGGCCGTGCCGATGCCGGTGCGGTCCGTGTGCCTGACGGTGGAGCGCGTGATCCGTACGCCGTCGAAGCGGGTCGGCACGGCGGACCCCTGCACCACGAAGAGGATGCCGCCGCTGGGGTCCGGGTCCTTGCTGTCGGAGCCGTTGACATCATGGACGTCCACGCCGTCGACGACGTAGTGGTGGCCGGTGCCGAAGTCCCGCAGCAGGACGAGCAGTCCGGCCCGGCGGTCCGTCGTGGTGGCCGGGCCCGTGTCGGAGAGGTCGAGGTCGCGGATCTCCCAGCCCTCGGAGTCGCGCAGCAGGACGGCGGCGCGGGCGCCCGCCCCCTCGATGTGCGGTTTGGCCCCGCTGCCGTAGGCGCCGAGCCGGATGGGGTCGGTGGCCGTGCCCGAACCGGTGGGGGCGAGCGTCCCCGTACAGCCGCGCCCGCGCCGCAGCAGCAGCCGGTCGCCCGGGGCGTAGGCCCGTGAGGCTTTGGCGAGGCTGTGCCAGGCGCGGGCCGCGCTGGTGCCCGGCGAACTGTCGCTGCCGCCGCGGCAGTCCACGTAGTAAGTGGTGCCCGTGCGGGGCTGGGCGGCGGCAGCGGCGGTCGGTGCCAGACCGGCGACGGCGGCCGCGAGCGCGGTCAGTACGGCCTTGGTCCGCAGCAGTTCTCTGAACATGGCCGGGACGGTATCCGGAGCCCCGGTGCCCCGGCCATGGACAGAAGTGGAGGGCACTTGGACCTCCGTCCCGGCGCCTGGTGCCCGTCGGGCGGCACCCGGCGAAGGTGCCGGCCGCTGGTACCGCCCGAGGGGCATCTCAGCCGCGGTCGGCTCCGGCGACCCTGCGGGCGATCCGTACGATGTCGCCGGCCGGTTCCGTGCGATACGGGGGGTGGTCGCGGATCCAGCCTTCCTCGACGGCGTACCAGTCGATGTCCCGGGGCGCGCGGTTCCCGGCGAGTGCGGAGCCCCGCTCCTGGAAGTAGGTCTTCCAGCGGAGCGTGTAGAGACCGCCGACAAGACCGGACCACTCACGGTTCGCGTAGTCGCGCAGCCCGCCGTCGTCCGCGGCGGCGCGACCGCCCCAGACGGTGAGGAGCGACACCGCGTCCTGCTCCAGCCGGTCCTTCTCCGCGCTGCCCGCGCCCCAGGACCTGGCGTCGGCGATCCAGCGCCCCAGCAGGAACCGGCGGTCCGTGGCGACGGTCTCCTCCAGCAGCCCCATCCACTCGAACCACTCGGCGGTGAGCCGCCGGAACGCCGTCAGGTCCGCGCCGTCGTACGCCGCCTTGATCCGGGGGAGCAGGGTGCGGCTGTGGTGGGAGACGGTCTGGCGGGTGACGTCCAGCAGGTCGTAACGGTAGGCGCTGCTGCGCCGCAACGCGGCTGGTACGGCGAGGAGTTCGGGCAGGGCGCGGGCGAACTCGGCCGTGTCGTAGCGCAGGCCGCCCGGCGACCAGGCCGCGCCGCTCCGTGCGGTCAGCGAGGGGCGGGCGCCGAAGAGCCCGTCCGGTGCCTCGCTCCAACTGTCCTCGCGGGTCGTCCCGTACGCGGTGCGGCGCAGGATGTCCCAGGCCGCCCGCGCGTGCCGGTCGGGCGCCCCGTACCGCTCGGCCGACCACCGGTCGAACCAGGCGGCCAGGGAGACCGGTCCGTCGCTCCAGGGCAGATCGCTGAAGAGCGCGAAGGCCGCCGGATTGTTGTCCGCGCCTTCCGGCATCAGCGCGATGCCGCTCAGCGCGCTGCCCTGCTTCGTCCGCCACTGCTCGTACAGAGCGACCCAGTCGGGGGTGTTGGCCCCTATCGTGGTGTGCCCGCCGAAGTTCCAGATCGAACCGAAGGCGTACGGCGTCCCGGCCCAGTCCTGCTCGCGGTCGGTCACGGTCGGGTAGCGGTCCGAGAGGCCGTCCACGATGAACATCTTCGACCGGTCGACGGCCTCGATGATCTCGCGGCGGGGGTTGGTCTGCCAGCCCAGTACGTTCCAGACGGCCCCGGGACGCGCGGTCCGCAGGGCCTTCTCCACGGCCTTCGCGGCCTCGCCGACGGGTACGTCCCCGGGGTCTCCGCCCTCGTGCAGCAGGTCGACCTTGTACATGTCCGAGTCCCCGAGAAGGGCGCGCTGGATCCGGTAGAAGGTCTCGGCGACGCGTCCGAAGACCGCGGTGCGCGGATCCAGCCAGTCGGGCCGGGTGAAACCGGTCCAGGCTCCCTGCGGCACCACATGGGCGCCCGGATTGCGGTCGGCGAAGCCGGGCGGCACCGTACCGAAGTAGCCGGGGAGCACCGGGGTCATGCCCAGTTCGCGCACCCGTCCGACGATCCGCTGCGCGAGGCGCACCCGCCGGTCCAGAAGCTGCTGGGAGACCGGCCCGCCGAAGCCCGACATGTTCTGCAGCAGCCACCACGGCTGGTGCGCGGGGCCCGGTATCCACGCCCGCAGCTCGGCGTCGCCGTACCCGAACTCCTGGAAGGTGCGGTGGTAGACGGTGTCCGCACCGGCGTAGACGAGGACCTCGTTGTAGCCGTTCAGGGCCAGCACGTCGAGTTCGTGCTCCCAGTAGTCCCAGCCGCTGTACGGGCCTGTGTAGCCGTCGTTGGTGTCGTTGAGGACGAACCGGTGCGCGACGTTGGCGGACTTGACGAGCGGGGTCCGCAGGCCGGGCAGCCGGAGGGGGAGGGCGGTCTGCTCACCGTTCCAGGAGAAGTGGGCGTGCGCCGCCGATCTCAGGTAGTGGTGCACGCCGGTGAGCTGTACGGCCGGGGTGTTGCCCTCGACCACGATCCGGCCGGCCGTCCCGGACACCCGGAAGGCGTCAGCGCCGTCCCTGGCCGGCACGGTGCGGAAGGAGAACTGGTCGCAGTGGCGGGGGAGGAGCCGTGCCAGCGCCCGGGCAGCCGCGGGGCGCTGCGTCGCCGATGCGCTGCCGGGGCCGGCGCCGAGAGCGGCGGCGGCGCCGAGAGCGGTGAAGACCGTGCGTCGGCCGATGTCCATGGGGCGACTCCCTTATGGCGGGTGTGGCGGACTTATGGCGGGTGTGACGGACCGGATCACTGGCCGGGGATCTTAGCTTGTCGTTACGGTCCGCGATCGAACGCGGCTCGAACCAGGTGAGGGCTTCTGCAGTCACCGGACGTGGTCGCGGTCGTGGACGTGGCCGTAGTCGTGGCCTCCGGCTGATCCGTACCTCCGTCACAGAGCCAGAGGAGTCAGGGCGAAGGCTGTGGTCGTGAGTTCGGTGTATCAGGGTGTCCTGCGGGACGGGTCCGAGAAGGCGTCACATCTCCGGACGGATTGTCGTGTACGGACGGGCCGGTGCGGACGCTGGTCGACCTGTCACCCGCGCCGGAACACCGTCGTGGTCAAGTAGCCCTGTACGGAGGACCCAGTCAACGGCAGGTCGACTTCGTCCGGCTTCGCCGGGGCCTGGCCGGGGCGCCGCCGTGCTGACCTCGGTCCAGACCCGCGAGGTCATCGGGCGATGGTGGACGCCGGGCAGTGGTGGCCGAGTGACCTGGACCTCCTGCTGCCGCCGGCCCACGTCTGCCGGGTCGTCCTGGCCCCGCCCACCGGTGGCCCCGCGTCCACGTCAAACCGATCCGCAACAACGGCACCACCTTCGTCCCTCTCACCCGCGGTGGAAAATTCGACACCCGCATACCCCACGCACTGAACGGCTCCGGTCGCGACGCGGCAGCCGAAATCCTGGCCCTGTTCTCCACCAGCGGCGGACAGCTCCACGCCCGCCGGCGCTGATCGCGGACACGTCTGCGTCCGCTGTGAGACGTGTCCGCCTCGGCTGCGCCAGTGGTGGCCACCCGATCCGCGGACGCCGTATCGGACCGCACCGACCGATTTGCGATTTCAGCAAGGCTATTTGCCACCCAAAGGCATGTGCGCGCAGACTGCGTCCAGAAAGCGCTGGTTCACGATTCCCTTACAGGACAGATGGGGTTGCGGATGGAAAATCGCCATGTTGTGATCATTCCGATTGAGATCGACGAGGAGAAGGAAAGCTCGTATCTCGACGCCTGGCAGGATGCTGCGAACGTGATGGCAGCTCAACCCGGTTTCATTCGGACGTACATGTTCCGCACGATCGTTCCAGGGAGCGAATTCTCTCTCGTCAATGTGGCGGAATGGGAGTCCACCGCTCACTGGGAAGAGGCGATGAACGTCTGCCCGATGCTGGGACAGCGGATAGCCGTCGCCCATGCCTCGAACTACGAGGCGATCCGGACGGTCCTGCCTGCGCAGAGGCCGGGTTCCGGAGATGGTCACACGCCCGTCGGCCTGTCTCCGGTGGAGGCGCGTCGCCGCGTTGTGGACGGGGAGCTCACGCTGGTCGATGTCCGCGAGGACGATGAATGGGCGGCGGGTCACCCGACGGGCGCCGTCCACGCCGCGCTCAGTACATTTCCGGCCTCGCTGTCGGATGTGCCTGACGGCCCCCTGGCCTTCATTTGCCGCACGGGAAATCGCAGCATGCAGGGCGGCGCGCGGGCGATCCAAGGGGGCCGCTCCTCCGTCTACAGCGTGACAGGCGGCCTTGAGGCATGGGAAGCGGCTGGTTTGCCGGTTGCCCTCCCCGACCGCGGGGGCTCGGCGAACAACGGCAACCGTGCCGGAGCTGCGGTACATAAGGTCTGACGAAAGCAGAACCGGCGGATAACCGCCGCATACGTCCGCCGGCGTGAGGCCGGCCGGGTACGCCACCCGCCCCGCACCCTTCGGGAGTTCCCTACCGCCATTTGAGTCGGGGCTCGTTCATGCGGTGGGCGGCGATTTCCCGAAACGGGAATTGCAGCGGGTGCGGAATTTCAGAAAGGAACCATAGCGTGTTTTCTGTCGACACCCTGGAGTTCGAGGGGCTGGGCAACCGCAGTTACCTGGCCGGCGGTCCGAGAGCAGCGGTCGTGGTCGATCCGCCCCGTGACGTCGACCAGGTGATCGCCGCTGCCGCCCGGCGGGGGGTGCGCATCGCCTGCGTGGCGGAGACGCACGTGCACAACGACTACATCACCGGCGGTCTGGAACTGGCACGCCTCACCGGCGCCCGCTACCTGGTCCCGGCCGACGCCCACGTCTCCTTCCCGCGCACTCCCGTCACGGACGGCGACACGTTCGATGTGGACGAACACCTGGTGCTGCGTGCGATAGCCACCCCGGGCCACACCCCGCACCACACCTCGTACGCACTGGAGGAGGGGGGACGCGCGGTGGCGGTCTTCACTGGCGGCTCGCTGCTGATCGGCACCGTGGGGCGTCCGGACCTGGTGGACCCACGGCTGACCGAACGCCTGGCCCGCGCGCAGCACGCCTCCGCCCACCGGCTGGCGGCAACGCTCGACGACCAGGTGCCCGTGCTGCCCACGCACGGCTTCGGCAGCTTCTGTTCCTCCTCGCAGGCCGAGGGCGATGCGACCACGATCGGCAAGGAACGCACCAGCAACGACGCTCTCACCCTGGATGTGGACTCCTTCGTGAAGCGGGTCCTGGCTGGCCTGGAAGACGTACCCGCCTACTACGCGCACATGGGTCCGGCCAACGCCGCCGGCCCCGCGCCGGTCGACCTGACCCCGCCCGAGCCCGCCGACGCCGCACAGATCGCCGGGCGGCTGGCGGCGGGGGAGTGGGTGGTGGACCTGCGCAGCCGGGTCGCCTTCGCCGACGGCCATGTGGCCGGATCGTTCAACTTCGAGGGCACCGGCAAGCTGGCCACCCATCTGGCCTGGCTGATCCCGTGGGGCAAGCCGGTCACCCTGCTCGGCGACACCCCGGCGCAGATTGCCGACGCGCAGCGGGAGTTGACCCGGGTCGGCATCGACCGCCCGGCCGCCGCCAGCACCGGAGATCCGGTCACCTGGATTCGTGAGGGGGAACAGCTCGCTTCCTTCCCTCGCGCCCGCTTCGCCGACCTCGCCGATGCACGCAAGCGGGGCGAGGACGTGGTGGTACTGGATGTGCGCCGGGATTCCGAACGTGCGAACGGCTTCATCGAGAGCTCCGTGCACATTCCGCTCCACGAGCTGCACGGTCGGGTCGGCGAGATACCCGACGGCATGGTGTGGGTGCACTGCGCCGGCGGTATGCGGGCGGCGACCGCCGCTTCCCTTCTGGACGCGACCGGACGAAAGGTCACCGCCGTAGACGACGGCTTCGAGGCCGCCGCCGACACGGGCCTGAGCGTCACCCGGCCCTGATGTCCTGCTCCACCTGCACAGAAGAAGGCACGTGTTGTTCCTCTCCCCTCACCACGCTGACCACCTCGGCCCGAACATGCCTGCCCACCTGCCCCAAGCTGTCCTCACCACCGCCTTCACCGCCCAGCCACCTTTCTGATCAAATACCGCTGACCCGCCAACTGGAGCGACTTCTCAGCTTGTTCTTCAACCCTTGGCGGGGCCTCAGCGGCGGCAGTAGATTCTCCGCAGTGACCTTGATGGAGACGCAGGGCCTCGCGTCGATGACCGACGAGGCGCAGTTGAGTTGGAGGGCGCTGGGGGACATGACTCGGCGGCCCGCCGTGGTCATGCTCCACGGCGGGCCGGGTCTACCGGACTATTTGAGCCAAGTCGCCCCCATGGTCGCGGACCTCGCGCCCGTGTACCGGTACGACCAGCGCGGCACGGGCCACTCCCGGTGGCGGGGCCGCCATTCCTTCGCCCGGCATGTCAACGATCTCGTGGAGCTGCTCGACGCATGGGACGTGCCCAGGGCTGTGCTCATCGGGCACTCCTACGGAACTGACCTGGCGAGTCGGTTCTGCCTGGCGCACCCGGACCGGGTTGCCGCGATGCTGCTGATGTGCGGGCCGTTCGTCGGCGATTGGCGCACGGAGGACAGAGCGGAGCGAGACCGCCGCATGTCCGCAGCTCAGCAGGTACGGCTCCGCGAACTGGAGGAACTGCCGCACCGCACGGAGGAGCAGGAAGTCGAGCTGCTCACGCTGGCCTGGTTCACCGATCACGCCGATGCCGAACGGGGGTGGCGCTGGGCCGCGCAGGGTGCCCGGCGGCGTCGCCCCGTCAACTGGGCCATGAACGGTGATCTCGGCAAGGCAGGGCGCGCGGACCCGCTCGATGAGCATCTTGCCGAGCTGCGCGCGTGCCTGCCCGCGCGGGCGGAGCTTGTCGGTGGCGCCGACGATCCCCGCCCCGTATCGGCTCTGGAATCACTCGCGCTCCGGCTCGGTCTTCCGCTGACGCGGATCGAGGGCGCTGGGCACGAGCCCTGGTTGGAGCAGCCCGACGTCGTGCGTGCACACCTTCGGCGATTCGTGCAACGCGCAGTGGGCTCGTAGGGCTTCGACCGGTCTGTCAGCTGCTCCCGATCGGGCCTGGGCGGGCCGGACCCCGCGACTGCGGCACGATCCGCCGGGCAGCCCCTGAGCCGCTCACCGGGGCATCCGTCGGACGCGGGGACGGCTGCACCAGCTCCGGTCAGTCCGTGGGCGCCGCCGTGGCGGGGCCGTCCCACAGCCGCAGGCCGACGGTCAGCCCGTGGACACAACGGGCCGCGAGCTCGGCCGGGCCGCCGGGGCCGTGGTCCGGTGCGTCCGACGCGGCCCAGACCTCGACGGCGACACGCATCGCGGTGTTGGCGGCGGCGGAGGCCAGCCTGATCTCCAGCGGGTCCGCCCCACCGCCCGCCAACGCGGCGAGCACCGGGGTGAGTTCCTCCTCGGCGTCGTGGGTCACCCGGAGCCAGACGGAGAGCAGGCCCGGATGGGTGTCCATCGCGCGGATCAGCCCCCGGGTCCAGTGCAGCGCCTGGGTCTCGGCCTCGTCGGTGGGGGTGAGCGCGCGCAGCGTGGCGCGTTCGAGCGCCAGGGGTGCGGGCAGGTCGCCCGGGGTGTCGCGCAGATCGGCGATCCACTGCCGCACGCCGCTGGAGAGCAGGGGGGCGACCGCGTCCTCCTTCGTCCGGAAGTACCGGTAGAAGGTGCGCAGCGCGATGCCCGATGCGCGGGCGATGTCCTCGGCTGTGGTGCCGTCGGCGCCCCGTTCGGCGAAGAGGGCGGCGGCGGTGCGGGCGAT
This sequence comes from Streptomyces sp. NPDC059398, assembly GCF_042751845.1. NCBI lineage: Bacteria > Bacillati > Actinomycetota > Actinomycetes > Kitasatosporales > Streptomycetaceae > Streptomyces > Streptomyces sp. NPDC059398. Next base: position 8,443 of record NZ_JBHYWP010000072.1, read on the forward strand.
CTCCAGCTGGGTCGCCGCCTTGCGGCGCTCGGTGAGCGAGGGCCGGCCGGTGGCTGTCCGGGGCGTGTCTGGCATGCCCCAAGGGTATGTCCCGGTGCCGCTGTCCTGCTCGATCTGCCTTTCTGGCACAACGTGCCATAAAGGCGTACCGTGCAGAAGAAGGGTTCGAAGGCGAGCCCGGAACGGAGACAGGAACAATGAACCGCTTTGACGGACGCCGCGTACTGGTCACCGGTGGTGGCTCGGGCATCGGGCAGGCCACTGTGGCCCGCATCCTCGCCGAGGGCGGCACCGTCGTCGCCGCCGACATCGTCGAGGCGGGCCTCGACACCACCCGCGAGCAGGCGCGCGCGGCAGGGACCGAGAGCCGGCTCACCACGGTCGTGGCCGACATCTCGGACGAGGCGTCGGTGCGCTCGGCCATCGGCGGCGCCATCAGTGATCTGGGCGGCCTGGACGCGCTGGTCAACGCGGCGGGCATTCTGCGGTCCTCGCACACCGCGGACACGAGCCTGGAGTTCTGGAACAGGATGCTCGCGGTGAACCTGACCGGCACCTTCCTGGTCACCCGCGAGGCGCTGCCCGCGCTGCTGGCGGACGGCAAGGGCGTGGTGGTCAACTTCAGCTCCACGTCCGCGAGCTTCGCCCACCCGTACATGGCGGCCTACGCGGCGACCAAGGGCGGTATCCAGTCCTTCACCCACGCCATAGCCATCGAGTACGCCAAGCAGGGGCTGCGGGCGGTCTGTGTCGCGCCGGGCTCCATCGCCTCGGGCATGACCAGCGACCCGGGCCTGCCCGCGGACGCCGACCTCAGCCTGCTCGCGAAGCTCTCCCCGGCCATCGGCCAGGGCTTCGCCGGGCCGGAGACGGTGGCGGGTGTGATCGCCATGCTCGCGTCCGACGACGGCGCGTTCGTGACGGGCACCGAGCTCCGTATCGACGGCGGTACGCACGCCTGAGCCGTGCCATCCGGCGGCCGGGGCAGCCACCGCCCAGCCGGCCGCCCGACGGAGCCTCTCCGCCGGGCGGCCGACGAGCGGCCGACGAGCGGTGGCTGTCCGGTATGGGCAGACTGGAAGCACCGGACGAGGCGCCGTCGGCGGCGCCCGGCCCCTCAGCGCAGCGCCGCCCCGACACGCGGCGGGCGTGGGGCGGCGGAACCGGACGGTTCCCGGCGGACGAGGAGGAGATCCCGGTGGATGCCGCAGGCGTGGAATGGAGCGACGCGGTCTCCGGGGCCCCCTGTTGGGTCAACCTGACCGCACGGGATCTGGTGGCGGCCCAGGACTTCTACGGCGCCGTCATGTCCTGGCGGTTCCGGCCGGCGAAGCTCGGCGAGGAGTTCAGCGTCGCCCTTCTGGACGGATCCCCGGTCGCCGGTATCGGTGCGCTCGCGCCCACCCTCCAGGTCGCCGTCGCCTGGACCCCGTTCTTCGCCGTCTCCGACGTGGACGTGGCAGCCGCCCGGATCAGGGAGCGCAGCGGCACGGTGGCCATCGGACCGGTCTCCCTCGTCTCGGGGCGCGGAGCGCTGGCCGCCGACCGGGAAGGCGCGGTCTTCGGGATCTGGGAGGGACAGCTCCTCTCCGGCTGGGAGGCGTGGCGCGACAGCACCCCCGCCTGGCTGCGGCTGCGTACCCGTGACGCCTTCGACGCGGCGATCTTCTACGGGGGAGTGCTCGACTGGGCCACCGGGCTCCCGGGCAGCTGCGAGGTCGAGTACGAGGAGGACGAGGTGGTCCTGCGCAGTGGGGGTCACGTGGTCGCCCGCCTCAGCTCCGGCGCGCTGGAGGCGGCTCGCGATCCGGCGATCCGGCCGCACTGGCAGGTGCACTTCCCGGTGCCCGACGTCTCGGTCTGTGTAGCGGCGGCGCTCGCGCACGGCGGCACCGTGGTCGCCCGCCACTCGACGCCCTCCGGTATGGAGGCGACACTGTGCGACCCGGACGGCGGTCTGTTCACCGTGACCCCGCTGCATCCCGGTGACGTGGGGGCCCGGCTCTCGCCGGGGCCGGCCGAGTAGGGGAGACCGGTGGGGGCTGAGCAGGGGCTGGGCGTTACGCGGAGGCTGGGCGCCACGCCGTGACCGGACGTCAGCCCGCTGTGCCTGAACATCACGCCGTGACGGAACGCCATGCTGTGGCCGAACGCTGCACCGGGCCGGCCGGCGCGCCGGGACCGACCCCGTAGGCGTTCCCGGCTCCTGCGGGCACGTGCTGTCAGGTCGGGTACCGGCAGTCGCCAACCGGCAGTCGCCAATCCGCAGTCGCCAACCGGCAGTCGCCCACCCGTAAGAGGCAGCCCGCGATCCACGGCAGAAGGGCCCCGCCGTTCTGCGCAGATCCCGTTCGAGCGGGGCGGGCTGACCGGCGGCGCCCGTGGGAGGAGCCGGGCCGGTCCGTCACCGCATCCCCAACACCCCTGCGCTCAAGCGCCGTTCGGTGCCACCCCCGTATCGCCTCTGCTCACTCTCCCCAGCAGGCAAGCCTTTGGCCATGGGACACCCATCGGCTGCCCCCGAGAGTAAAACGCGGGTACAGACGCCCCCGGTCATCTTGTTGACGTGTTCCTGGCGAACGTAGGTTGTGGCCGCCTCGCCGCGTACCCCGCAGGCCGGGGCAGCAAAGGCACCCGCACAGCTCCTCGTTCCCCCACAAGACGGAGGCAGAAAGTTGTTGCGCAGATCCCTTTCCCTCACGGCGGTGGCCGGTATGGCCGCCGCCGCGCTCGCGCTGGCCGCACCCATCGGCCAGGCGGCGCCCGCCTCTTCGGGCTCATCCGCCCATGGCGTCAAGGTCGCCCGCTCGTGTGCGCAGCCGACGAAGAAGGACTACATGGCGTGCAACGCACTCCATGTCACGTCCGGCACCCCCGCGTCGGCGAACGCCGAGCGCAACCTGACCGCGGCCGCGGCGCCGTCGGGCCTCGGCCCGTCCTCGCTCCAGGCGGCGTACAAACTCCCGTCCGCATCGGCGGGTTCGGGTGCGACCGTGGCGATCGTCGACGCGTACGACGACCCGAAGGCCGAGTCCGACCTGGCGACCTACCGTAAGCAGTACGGGCTTTCGGCGTGCACCACGGCCAACGGCTGCTTCAAGAAGGTCGGCCAGTCCGGCACCTCCAGCCTGCCTTCGGCCGACGGCGGCTGGGCCGAGGAGATATCCCTCGACCTCGACATGGTCAGCGCGGCCTGCCCCAACTGCCACATCCTCCTGGTGGAGGCCACGTCACCGACGATGGCCAACCTGGGCACCGCGGTCAACACGGCCGTCAAGCTCGGCGCCAAGTACGTCTCCAACAGCTACGGCGGCGGCGAGTCCTCCTCCGACAGCTCGTACGACACCAAGTACTTCAACCACCCCGGTGTGGCCGTCACCGTGAGCTCCGGTGACGACGGCTACGGCGCCGAGTACCCGGCGTCGTCGCGCTATGTCACCGCTGTGGGCGGTACGTCGCTCAAGACCGCTTCCTCCACGCGCGGATGGGTGGACACGGTGTGGAGCGGCGCCGGTTCGGGCTGCTCCGGCTATGACGCCAAGCCCACGTGGCAGAAGGACACCGGCTGCGCCAAGCGCACGGTCGCCGATGTGTCCGCGGTCGCCGACCCCAACACCGGCGTCGCCGTGTACGACTCGTACAGCCCCGGCACCGGCTGGATGGTCTTCGGCGGCACCAGCGCGTCGTCGCCCCTGATCGCGGCGGTCTACGCACTCGCGGGCACCCCGTCGTCGGGCTCCACCCCGGCGTCGTTCCCGTACGCGCACACCGGTTCGCTCAATGACGTCACCAGCGGCTCGAACGGCAGCTGTGGCTCGTCCTACCTGTGCACCGGCAAGGCCGGCTACGACGGCCCGAGCGGCCTCGGCACCCCCAACGGAACCGCGGCCTTCACCGGCTGACATCCGTTGTTCCCTCCTTGCGGGGCGGTCCCCTGGGGGCCGCCCCGCAAGGCTGTCCGCACGCCCCACCGGGGGATGCCGGACGAGAGCGCCCCTCAGGGCGCCGCCGCCGGAGCGTTCAGCTCCCGGCCCCGTCGGGCGGCAGGTCCTCCAGCAGACTCCCCAGCGCGCCGAGCACCAGCCGGGAGATCTCCTCGGGAGCGGCGCTCGCCAGGGGTTCCCTGGCCACGACGACCCGCATCAGGCCGATCCCGAGCAGCCACGCCATGGCCAGATCCGCGCGCAGGAGACTGTCCTCCTCTGCGGACAGGGTGGACAGTGCCGCCGAGTACGCGTCGCCCACGGCCCGGACCATGTCGCCCACCTCGCCACCGGCCCCGATGGACCGCAGATAGACGGCCAGCGGCAGATCGGCCGTCTCCTTCCCGCCATCGGTGAGCATCCCGCGCAGAGCGGTGGCGAACAGCCGCTCCGGCGCCGTCGTGCGCACCTGCTCCTGGCCCCCGGACGCCATCACCTCGGTGAGCAGCGCCTGCTTCGAGCCGAAGTAGCGGAACAGCAGAGCCTGGTTGACCCCCGCGTGCGCGGCGATGTCGCGTACCGTCGCCGCCTCGTATCCCCGCTCGGCGAAGAGCTTCGCCGCCGCGTCGAGGAGCAGTCGCCGGGTGCCCCGGGCGTCACGGCGCCGCTCGGCAGGTCCGTCGGCCGGGTGTTCCCCCATGATCCGTTTCCTCCTCGATGAGGCGTCAGCATAACGGCCGTATACCGCCGTTGACGGTGCCCTGTCGCGCATCTAGCGTTTGTAAGCAGGTGCTTACAAAAGAGGAGAGCAGCGTGACCACAGCCAGCACGGAACCTCTCGCCTATCCCTTCAACGCGGCCGAGGGGCTTGCCCTGGCCGAGGAGTACGAACAGGTACGCAACCGCCCGGGACTGCTGCGGGTCCGGATGGCCTACGGCGAGCCGGCCTGGCTCGTCACCCGCTACGAGGAGGCCCGCTTCGTCCTCGGTGACCTGCGCTTCAGCCGGGCCGAGGGGTACAAGCACGACGAACCCCGTCAGGGCGAGGGCCGCAGGGACAGCGGCATCCTGGGCATGGACCCGCCGGACCACACCCGGCTGCGCTCGCTGGTCGCCAAGGCGTTCACCGTCCGTCAGGTCGAGAAACTCCGGCCCCAGGTGAAGGAGTTGACCGCCTCGCTGCTGGACCGGATGGAGGCCGCCGGACCGCCGGTCGACCTGGTCGAGGAGTACGCGCTGCCGATCCCGGTCGCCGTGATCTGCCGGATGCTGGGTGTGCCGGAGGAGGACCGGCCCAAGTTCCGGGTCTGGAGTGACGCCGCGCTCTCGACGAGTTCGCTGACGGCCGAGGAGTTCGACGCCAACCGTGAAGAACTCCGCGCCTATATGGCCGGGTTGATCGCCCAGCACCGCGCCGATCCGCGTGACGACCTGATGACGGCCCTGATCGAGGCCAGGGACGGCGGCGACCGGCTCTCCGAACTCGAACTGGTCGACCTCTGCGTCGGGATCCTGGTCGCCGGGCACGAGACCACCGCGAGCCAGATCCCCAACTTCGTCCATACCCTGCTGGACCACCCGGGGGAGTGGCAGCGGCTGGGCTCCGAGCCGGGCCTGATCGACGGCGCGGTGGAGGAACTGCTCCGCTTCGTACCGCTGGGCAGCGGCGCGGGCCAGCCACGCTACGCCAAGGAGGACATCGAGGTCGGCGGGACCCTGGTCCGCGCCGGCTCTCCCGTCCTGGTGGCGGTGGGCGCGGCCAACCGGGACGCCCTGCGCTTCTCGGCCCCTGGCAAGCTGGACCTCTCACGCGCGGCCAACCAGCACCTCGGTTTCGGCCATGGCGTCCACCACTGCCTGGGCGCCCCGCTGGCGCGGCTCGAACTCCAGGAGGCACTGGGCGCGCTCACCGCCCGCTTCCCGGATCTCCGGCTGGCCGGTGACATCGTCTGGAAGGGCGAGATGCTGGTCCGCGGCCCCCGGGTCATGCCGGTGGGGTGGTGAGCCGATGACCTGGCATGTGGAGGTGGACCGCAACCAGTGCATGGCGTCGGGGATGTGCGCCGGAGCCGCCCCCGATCTCTTCGCCCTCGACCACGACCGGGCCCGTGCGCTCCGCAGCGAGATCGAGGAGGACGAACGGGCCCTGGACGCCGCGGACATCTGCCCGGCGATGGCCATCGCCGTCCACGACGGGGAGAAACCCATCGGCCCGCGCCCGTAGGAACGGGCGGGAGTCCGGCGCGCCGCCCCTCCGCGGTCTTCGCGTCTTCGCGTACGTCCGCGAGGGGCGGCGCGGCCGTCCGGCCCCGTCACACGTCCAGCAGCCACCGGGCCGCCGCGCCGAGCGCCGCGTCCGCCTCCGGGAGGACACCGGCGCCGCCGAGGAAGCCGTGGAACATCCCCCGCTCCACGCGCACTTCGGCCGGGACGCCCGCCTCGCGCAGCAGCTCCGCGTAGTCCCTGCCCTCGTCCCGCAGCGGGTCGCACTCGGGCAGTATCAGCAGTGCGGGAGGCAGCCCGCCCAGGTCGCCCGCGCGCACCGGGGACGCGTAGGGCTCAGCGCCGTCGCCGTCCGGCCCGAGGTACTGCTGCCAGTACCAGCGCATATGGGCGGTGGTGTGGAAGAATCCGGTGGCGTACTCGGTGGCCGAAGCGGTCTCCAGACGGTGGTCGAGTACCGGGTAGACCAGCAGCTGGGCCGCGATGGCCGGACCGTCGGAGTCCCGGGCCATCAGGGCGGCCGCCGCCGCCAGGTTGCCGCCGCTGGAGTCGCCCGCGACGATCAGCCGGGACGGGTCGCAGCGCAGCTCACGGGCGCGCCCGGCTGCCCACTCCAGGACGGCGTGGACATCGAGCAGCGCGCAGGGGAACCGGTGCTCGGGCGCCCGGCGGTAGTCGGCCGACACCACCAGCGCCCCGGTGCGCGAGGCGAGTTCACGGCAGAGCCCGTCATGGGTGTCCAGGCCACACATCACCCAGCCGCCGCCGTGGCAGAAGACGATGAGCGGCCGGCCGCCGTCCGTACGGTGCGGATCGGGTTCGTAGATCCGTACGGGCACGGGTGAAGCGCCCGCTGGGCCCGGTACGTACGCGTCGCCCACCCGCGCGATCTCCGGGAGCCCGCGGGCCGGTCCGGCCGATGAGGCGGCGCGCAGGGCGGCCACGTCCAGGGGGCCGTCGACCGGGTCGGGGAAACCGTGGGCCAGTGCGTCGGCGAAGCGGCGTGCGGCAGGGGTGAGGCTCATCCGGTGGTCAGCCCCCCGTCCACGGTGAACTCTGCTCCGGTGATGTAGGAGGAGGCGTCGGACGCCAGGAAGCGGACCAGTTCGGCGATCTCGTCCGGTCTGCCCATGCGCCGCAGTGGCACCCGCGGGTGCTCCCGCTGCCCGGCGTCCTCGCCCAGCGCCCCCGCGACCATCGGGGTGTCGACCATCCCGGGATGCACCGAGTTGACCCGGATGCCGTCCGCCGCGAGATCCAGGGCGACGTGCTTGCTGAGCCCGCGCAGCCCGAACTTGCTCGACCCGTAGGCCGCGTGCTGCGCGATGCCCACCATTCCCGCGGTAGACGAGATGTTGACGATGGATCCGCCTCCCGCGTCCCTCAGGGCGGGGAGCGCGGCCTTGATGCCCAGGAAGGGCCCGAGCAGATTGACGCGGAACAGCAGTTCGAAGTTCTCCTGCGTCTCGGCATCGACCGGGGCGGTACGCCACAGGGCGGCGTTGTTGACGAGGATGTCCAGCCGCCCGAAACTCCGTACGGCCGTCTCGACCGCCGTCTCCCAGCTCGCCGCGTCCGTCACATCGTGCGGGACGAAGACCGCGGCCCCGCCGAGACCGGCGGCGACCTCGCGGCCCTCCTCCTCCCGGACATCGGTGATCACGACCCGGGCGCCCGATGCGACGAACAGCCGTGCCTCGACGGCTCCCTGGCCGCGGCCGGCTCCGGTGATCAGCGCCACCTTGCCGTCCAGCCGTACTGCGTCCGCTGCCGCCGCTGCCGCGTCCGCGGCCTCCCGGGCGGTCACTTCTCGCCGTCCAGCGCCCGGAAGTGCGGGATGACCGTCTCGCCCCACTGGCGGATGGTCTCCATGCACGCCTCCTGCGGCACCGTGCCCATCTGGATCAGGCACATCACCTCGTCCACTCCGATCTGCCGCAGCTTCTCGACATAGGCGATGGCGGTGTCCGCGGTGCCGTAGGCGTGGTCCGCGTTGTAGGTGCCGGTGTCGACCGGGCGGGCCGGGATGTTGGCGTCGTGCAGCCTGGCGACCAGTTCGTCACGCTCGCGGGCCAGCACCGCCACATGGTCCTCGTCCTCGTCGTCCCCGGTGGGGGCGGGCGAGTTCCCGTACCAGTGCGCGATGGACTCGGCGAAGAAGCGCTGGCCCCGGGTGCCGATGCGCAGCGCGCGCTCCGCGTCGTCGAGGACGATCGTCGGGCAGAGCGCCGAGAAGTGGTCGTTGACCTCGGTCGACACACACCGCTCGCCGCTCCTGGCGGCGATGGCCTCGTCGTACACCGCACGCATCGCACGGACGTCGTCGGCCCCCGCGAAGCCCATCACCAGGGCGCCGATGCCCAGTTCGGCGGCGAGCTTGAGGGTGTCGTGCTTGCTGCACGCCATGAAGAGGGGCGGATGCGGGTCCTGCACAGGGCGGGGCAGGATGGCGCCGGGGCCGATGTCGATCGAGCCGTGCCACTCGAAGCGCTCCTCGCGCCAGGCGGCGGAGAAGATCCGCAGCGCCTCCTCCATCTGCGGATAGGTGTCCTCGGGGCGCACCCCGTACATGGACATCTCCTGCTTCGTCGCGCCGCGCCCCGAGCCGATGTCGACGCGTCCGCCGGAGAGCACATCGAGCATGGCCGCGCGCTCGGCGACCCGGACCGGGTGCTGGTACCCGAAGGGCATCGTGACGACGCCGTGGCCGATGCGGATCCGGGAGGTCCGGGCGGCGACCCAGGTCAGGAAGATCTCGGACGCGCTCATGTGCGCGTACTGCGAGAGCGAGTGGTGCTCGACGGCCCAGATCCGGTCGAAGCCCACCTCCTCGGCGTACACGGCCTGTTCGACGCAGTCGTTGATGACCTGGCGTTCGCGTTCCGGGGTCGGGTTCGAGAGCTGAGCCTCGAAGATCATGGAGAACTTCATGGGATGCCTCCGAGTATTTCGATTAGGAATACTTCTATCAGGCATAGGTGGAGGACGGAAGGGGCGGGGCCCCGGCCGCCCGCCGTGGTCTGCCCGGACGCGGCCGGACCGTAGACTGCGGGGCGTGGCGGAGAAGCGGACGAGCAGCGAACAGGGCGGCGAGCAGGGCGGACAGCGGGGCGCCGGGTCCGGCAGGCCGGCGCTCCCGGCGACCAGCTGGGCCGTGCTGGGGCTGCTCTCCTTCGGCGAGGAGCTGTCCGGCTACGACCTGAAGAAGTGGTCGGACTGGTCGCTGCGGTTCTTCTACTGGAGCCCGTCGTTCTCGCAGATCTACGGGGAGCTCAAGCGGCTGGACAAGGTCGGCTATGTGACCTCCCGGATGGTCGCCCAGGAGACCGGCAACCGGGACAAGCGGGTCTACGCGATCACCGCCGAGGGGATGGACGCCGTACGGGAATGGGCGCGCGAGGCGCCCGTCGAGCCGCCCGTGCTCAAGCACGGCGTCATGCTGCGGATCTGGCTCGGCCACCTGCTGGAGGCCCGGCAGATGCGCGATGTGCTCGGCACCCACCGCGAGTACGCGGAGAAGATGCGGCAGCGCGCCGAGGTCGACATCGCCGGGGCGCGGGACGAGGAGGCGTGGGCCTACCCCACCCTCACCCTCAAGTGGGCCGAGCGGTACTACGCTTCGGAGCGCGATCTGGCCGACTCGATGCTCGCCGACCTGGAGGAGCTGGAGCGCAGGCGGCCGTAGCCCCGCCGGAAGTACAGCAGCGGCCCGGCCTCGCCGTGCCGCTCCAGCGTGGTGACCCGGCCGAGCGCGATCAGATGGTCGCCGCCGGGGAAGGTGTCCGCGAGCTCGCACTCGACGGTGGCCAGCGCCCCGTCCAGCAGCGGTGCGCCGTTGGCGCCGGGCCGCCAGCCCGCGTCCCGGAACTTCTCCTGGCCGGTCACCGCGAACTGCCTGCACAGCGGCTGCTGTTCGGCGGCGAGGATGTTCACCGCGAAGCGGCCGGCCGCGCGGATGTGCGGCCAGGTCGTCGAGGTGAGGGCCGGGCAGAAGCAGATCAGCGGCGGATCCAGAGATACCGCTGAGAAGGACTGGACGGCCATTCCGGTGGGGCGTCCGTCGCTCTGGATCGCGGTGATGACCGCGACCCCGGTGCAGAAACTGCTGAGTACCTCCCGCATGGAGTCGTCGAATCCCGGCGTGGAGTGGGGTGTGAGGGTCGGCATGCTGCCTCCAATGTTCCTACTAGGTGTATGCCTAACCGAAACACGTGTGATTGGATACCGGCCACGCCCGCACGTCAAGTAGGGAGGGTCATCATCAGCACGGACCAGGTGCCACCGCCCACCACCCTCGCGCAGCTGACGGACTTCGCGGCCCGCGCCCACGGGGATCTCGACGCCCTCGCCGACGGAGAGGTGCGCTGGGACTTCGGACAGCTGGACGAGGCGGTCCGCGCCGCGGCGCGAGCCGTCATCGCCCTCGGCGTGGAACCGGGCGACCGGGTGGCGCTATGGGCCTCCAACAGCCGCGCATGGATCACCGCAGCCCTCGGCGCGCTCTCGGCCGGGGGTGTCCTCGTGCCCCTCAACACCCGCTACAAAGCGGCCGAGGCCGCCGACATCATCCGCCGCAGCGGGGCCCGCACCCTTCTCACCGAACGCGGCTTCCTCGGTATCGACTACGTCGCCATGCTGCGGGACTCCGGAGAGGACCTCGGCGCGCTCGAAACCGTCGTCGTACTCCGGGGCGGGGCGACCGGACCCGCGCTGGGCTGGGACGACTGTCTCGCACGCGGCCGGCAGGTCTCCGAGGCCCACCGGTCCGCCCGCGCCGCCGCCGTCGCGCCGGACGACCTCGCCGACATCCTCTACACCTCGGGCACCACCGGCCTCCCCAAGGGCGTCATGAGCACCCACCGGCAGGTGCTCGCCGGTATCGGGGCCTGGTCCCGGGCCGTCACCCTGCGTCCGGGCGACCGCTATCTGCTGCTCAACCCCTTCTTCCACACCTTCGGATACAAGGCCGGCTTCGTCGCCTGCCTGCTGCGCGGCGCGGCCATGGTCCCCGAGGCGGTCTACGACGTGGACCGGGTACTGCGCCGGATCGCGGAGGAGCACATCAGCGTGCTGCTCGCCCCGCCGACCGTCTTCCACGGCCTGGTACGCCACCCGCGCCTCGCGGGCCACGACCTCGGAGCGCTGCGCCTGGCGGGCACCGGGGCCTCCGTCGTACCGGTCGAACTCGTCGACGAGATACGCGAACGGCTCGGCGTACCCGGCGTGTTCACGGCCTACGGGCTCACCGAGTGCATGGGGGTCGTCGCCGTCTGCCCCGTCGACGCCGACGCGTGGAGCGTCTCGCACACCGTCGGTCTGCCGCTCCCCGGAACCGAGATCCGCATCGTCGGCCCCGGCGGCCCGGCCGGTGACGCGCTGCCGCCGGGCCGCGCCGGGGAGATCGCCGTACGCGGCCCCCAGGTCATGCGCGGATACCTCGACGACCCGGGGGCCACCGCCCGCGTCATCGACGGCGACGGCTGGCTGTACACCGGCGACATCGGCGTACTGGACGCACGCGGCTACCTCTCGATCACCGACCGGCTCAAGGACATGTACGTCGTCGGCGGCTTCAACGCCTACCCCGCCGAGGTCGAGAACGTCCTGCGCTGCCATCCCCTGATCACCGAGGCCGCGGTGGTCGGCGCCCCCGACGAACGGCTCGGCGAGGTCGGCGTCGCCTATCTGGTCACCGAGGGCGGGCAGCGCCCCGACCCGGCCGAACTCACCGCATGGACCCGGGAACGGCTCGCCAACTTCAAGGTCCCGCGCCGCTTCCATGTCGTCCCGGAGCTGCCGCGCAACGCCAGCGGCAAGATCCTCAAGGCCCGGCTGCGGCGCGCCGAAGAGAGGGCCCGCCAGGAAGAGGCCAACCCGCAAGAGGCCGACCCGGAAGGAGAGAGCCGATGAGATTCGGCGAGGAGCACCAGGAACTGCGCACGGCCGTACGGTCGCTGCTGGCCCGGCACGAAGGGGCCGCCGCCTGGGGGCCGCTGACCCGCCAGATCGGGGCCGCGGGACTGGCCGTTCCCGAGGAGTACGGCGGTGCGGGGTGCGGCCCCGTCGAGGTCCATGTGGTCATGGAGGAGCTGGGAAGGTCCCTGGCCCCGGTCCCGTATCTCGGCTCCGCCGTCCTCGTCACCCAGGCGCTGCTGGCCGCGGGCGACACCGAGCTGCTGCCCGCGCTGGTGGACGGCGGGAGCACCGGGGCTCTCGCCTGGGCGGAGAACGGATCGTGGCGGCCGGAAGCCGTACGGGCCCATGCCGTACGCGGCCCCGGCGGCTGGCGGATCAGCGGGGTCAAGGAGCACGTCCTGGACGGGGCCGACGCCGATGTACTGCTGGCCGTCGCCCGTACCGAGGCCGGTCTCGCGCTCTTCCATGTCCCGCCGGACGCCGGCGGTGTCACCCGGAAGACGCACACCACCATGGATCTGACCCGGCCGCAGGCGACGCTGACCTTCGACGGGGCCGAGGCCCGACCCGTCGCAGCCGACGGCGACCAGGTCCTCGCCCATGTCAGGGATCTGGCCTGTACGGCCCTGGCCGCGGAGCAGGTCGGCGCAGCGGAGCGCTGTCTCGAACTGACCGTCGCCCATGTGCGCGACCGGGTGCAGTTCGGCCGGCCGATCGGCTCGTTCCAGGCGGTGAAGCACCGGCTCGCCGACGCCTTCGTACGGGTCGAGTCCGCGCGCTCCGCCGCACTCGGGGCCTCCTGGGCCGCGGCGGACGGCTCGGCCGACCTGTCGCGGTACGCGGCCGTCGCCAAGTCCGCCTGCTCCGAGGCATTCTCGGCGGTGGCCGGGGACATGATCCAGCTGCACGGCGGAATCGGCATCACCTGGGAGCACGACGCCCACCGCTACTTCAAACGGGCCCACGGCTCGGCCCGGCTCTTCGGCTCACCGGCCGGGCACCGCGACCGTATCGCCGAGGCGGTGATCGGACCGCCCGGGGCCCTGGCCGGAGCGCGGGGTGCCCTGGCCGGGCCGCCCGGGGCCGGTGCGGAGCGCCTCGGCTGACACCGGCGCGGCGGCCGGCCCGCCGGAGGGTACAGCGCCGGCCGTGCCACCCCTCTTCTCCCTTATCTCCTCTCCCCAGCGATCGTTTGGCAGGTGTAGGTGTCATGGGCAGTACCGAGACGTTCCGCTCGGAGTTCCGTACGTGGCTGCGGTCCGCGCTCACCGGAGAGTTCGCCGCGCTCAGGGGCCGTGGCGGTCCCGGCCGGGAGCACGAGGCGTTCGCCGAACGGCTGGCCTGGGAGCGGCATATGGCCGCTGCGGGCTGGACCTGCGTCGGCTGGCCGGAGGCGTACGGCGGACGCGGCGCGACCCTGGAGGAGCAGGTCGCCCTCCACGAGGAGTACGCACTGGCCGACGCCCCGGCCCGGGTGGGGCACATCGGTGAACAGCTGCTCGGCCCCACACTCATCGCCTTCGGTACGGACGGGCAGCGGGCCCGCTTCCTGCCGGGGATCAGATCGGTCGGCGAACTGTGGTGCCAGGGATACAGCGAACCCGAAGCGGGCTCCGACCTCGCCAATGTCCGTACCCGGGCCGAGCGGGACGCGGACGGGTGGTCGGTCACCGGCCAGAAGATCTGGACCTCGCTGGCCCATGAGTCCCAGTGGTGCTTCCTGGTGGCCCGCACCGGCCAGGGCGCCCGCCGGCACGAGGGGCTCTCCTGTCTGCTCGTGCCCATGGACCAGCCGGGGATCGACGTACGGCCCATCACTCAGCTGACCGGCACCAGCGAATTCAACGAGGTCTTCTTCGACGGGGCCCGCACCGCCGCGGAGAACGTCGTGGGGGATCCCGGCGACGGCTGGCGGGTCGCCATGGCCACCCTCGGTTTCGAGCGCGGCGTCTCCACCCTCGGCCAGCAGGTCGGGTTCCGGCGCGAGCTGGAGGCGCTGATCGCTCTGGCACGGCGCAACGGCGCGGCGGACGACCCGCTGGTCCGCGACCGGCTTGCCCGCGCCTGGACCGGTCTGGAGATCATCCGGTTCAACGCCCTGCGGATGCTGGACGGCGCCGCCGCCGGGGCTCCCGGGCCGGAGGCATCCATCAGCAAGATCTACTGGGCGACCTGGCACCAGGAGCTCGGCGAGCTGGCCATGGATGTCCGCGGCGCGGGCGGCATGCTGGCGGACGGCGCGCCGTACGACCTGGACGACTGGCAGCGGCTCTTTCTCTTCTCACGCGCCGACACCATCTACGCCGGGTCGAACGAGATCCAGCGCAACATCATCGCGGAGCGGGTGCTCGGCCTGCCGAAGGAGGCGCGGGCCTGACCCCGGCCGGGTGCCCGGTGCCGGGCCCCGGCCGGGCGCCGCCGCCGGGCGCCCCGGCAGCCGGGCGGCGTTCCCGGCATCCGGGGGCCGGGCATCCGCTACGTCAGCAGCCTCGCCCGGAGCTTGTGCAGCGTCCCGGCGTCCAGGCCCAGTCCCTTCGAGAGATAGCCGTCGAAACCGCCGTACCGGTGGGTCACCTCGCCGAGCGCCGCACCGATGTACTCCTTGCGGACCTCCTGCAGCGGCACGATCAGCTGCGGATCCTTCATGACCCCCGAACTCTTCAGCCCCGCGCGGGTCCTGAGGTCGGCGGCCCTGCGGATGGTGTTGGAGAGCAGATAGTCCGACTCGGCGGTGCGGGCCGGGACACCCACCGCCCGCAGCAGGACGTAACTCATCCAGCCGGTACGGTCCTTGCCCGATGTGCAGTGGAAGAGGAGCGGAAGCCCCTTGCCTTCGGCGATGGTGTCCAGCACCCGGGCGAACTGGCGGCGCGCCCCCGCCTCGGTGACGAAGGTGCGGTAGATCCGCCGCATCGTCTCCGCGCCTCTGCCGTCCCCCAGGGCCTTCTGCTGGGTGGCCGGGTCGCGGCTGCCGATGGCCGCCGTCGTCCGTTCGTACAGCCCGGTGTCGTCGATCGGCAGGGGGACAGCGGACGCCCCCTTCGGGAGCCGGTCCGTGCCGTCCGTCCTGACTTCGAGGGGAAGCCGGAAGTCGACCACCGACTTGAGCCCGAGCTTCGACACCGCGGTCAGATCGGCCGGTGTGAGCTTGCCGAGTGAGTCACCGCGGAACACGACGCCGTAGCGCAGCTGTTTGCCGTCGGCGGTCCGGTAACCGCCCAGGTCACGGACGTTGACCGCGCCCTTGAGCGCGATGTGCCGGGCGGCCGGTGACGCGGCTCCGGTGCCGGTGGCGGGAGCTGTGGTGCTCCTGGGCGAGGGGTGGGACGGGGTGGAGGTGCTGGAACAGCCGGTGAGCACCAGGGCCGTGCTGAGCACGGCGGTGACGGCGCCGGTGACGGCCCGGTTCGGGTTCGCCCGCCGGATCGGCTTTCGGGTACGGGGCATCGGAACAACTCCCAGGGTGGGGAAGGGAAAGGGGCAGGGGTGAGGTGCGGGGACCGGAGCGGTGCGGTGGCCGCGGAGGGCGTGCCGCGCGGCCGGTCCGCCCCGCCGTCGGCGGCCCCGATGAAGGCGGCCCCGATGAGTCGATCCCCCCGGAGCGGCGGTCCCCCGGAGCGGCGGTCCGGTCCGGCCGTCCGGGACACCGGGGCCCGCCGGGCAGGCGGTGAAGTGCCGTACGGACAGCGGCGGCCCACGTCCACCCGGTACGGGAACGGGCAGGCCAGTACGGCAGGGGACAGGGCGTCCGCGCTGCTCCGCGGGGCCGGCGGACGGATGCTGGACGGGAAGGTAGCAGCGGATCCGCTCTCCGGGGGAGGTGCCGCAGCCGTGGTTGTCGCGGGACCCGGCCGGGCCCCGCCCCACTGGGCCCCGACGCCCCTCCCGTACAGCCGTCGCACGCCCGCTGCCTGCGGGAACACCATCACCCCCGGCCGCGCCCGCCGCCCCGCGCCCCGGACAGGAACGCGCGGGTTTCCCACTCAGCGGGAGCCGCCGCTCGGCGTCGCCGGGGGCCGCGGCCTAGCCTCGGCGGACAGTCCCGTCACCGGCGTCGCACCACGCGTGGTCCCACCAGTTCCGGTACGGCCCCACGGGCCCGGCTCGTCGAGTCCCCTTCAGCCCCACACCCCTTCAGCCCCACCACTCCTCAGTCCCACACCCTTGCGGAGGACCGCCCATGCTCACGGCCAGTGAACGGCAGACCGCCGCCGACGCCCTCGGCGCGGCCGAACGCGACCGGCGGCCCATCGCCCCGCTGACCGAGCTGTTCCCCGGCATCGGAACCGAGGACGCCTACGAGATCCAACTGCTCGGCATCGGCCGAAGGGTCGCCGCCGGAGCCGCCGTGCACGGTCACAAGGTCGGGCTCTCCTCACCCGTCATGCAGCGCATGATGGGCGTCGACGAGCCGGACTACGGCCACCTCCTGGACGACATGCGGCTCTCCGCGGACCGGCCGGTCCGCGTCGACCGCTACTGCGCGCCACGCATCGAGGTCGAGGTCGGCTTCGTACTCGGCGACGACCTGCCGGGTGAGGACTGCACCACGGCGGACGTACTCGCCGCCACCGAACGCGTCGTCCCCGCCATCGAGCTGATCGACAGCCGGATCGCCGACTGGCGCATCGCCATCGCCGACACCGTCGCCGACAACGCCTCGTCCGCCGGATACGTCACGGGTGACGGGCGCGACCCGCGCGAACTGGACCTCAAGGCCATCGACGCCGTGCTGCGCCGGGGCGACGAGGAGATCGCCGCGGGCCGCAGCGACGCCGTACTCGGCGACCCCGCCGCATCCGTGGCCTGGCTGGCCCGCACCGTGGCCCGCTTCGGCGTCCCGCTGAAGAAGGGCCATCTGGTACTGCCGGGCTCCTGCACCAGGGCTGTCGACGTCGCGGCCGGCCAGACGTACACCGCCGATTTCACCGGGCTCGGCCCGGTCTCGCTCTCCTTCATCTGAGGTGATGATGACCAACAGGACCAAGGCGACCGCCGCCATCGTCGGCTCCGGCAACATCGGGACCGACCTGCTGTACAAGCTCCAGCGGTCCCCGTACATCGAGCCCCGCTGGATGATCGGCGTCGACCCCGCCAGCGAAGGGCTGGCCCGCGCCCGCGCCGCCGGGATCGAGGCCGGCTCCGACGGAGTCGGCCCGCTGCTCGACGGGGACGAGCGGCCGGACCTCGTCTTCGAGGCGACCTCCGCCGGCGTGCACCGGGCCAACGCCCCGCGCTACGCCGAACTCGGCATCCGCGCCATCGACCTGACCCCGGCCGCGGTCGGACCGGCTGTGGTGCCGCCCGCGAACCTGCGCGCCCATCTCGACCAGCCGAACGTCAACATGATCACCTGCGGTGGGCAGGCCACCATCCCGATGGTCTACGCCGTCTCGCGGATCGCCCCCGTCCGGTACGCCGAGATCGTCGCCTCCGTCTCCTCCGTGTCGGCAGGACCGGGAACCCGCGCCAACATCGACGAGTTCACCCGGACCACCTCCCGCGGCATCGAGGACATCGGCGGCGCGGAGCGCGGCAAGGCCATCATCATCCTCAACCCGGCGGACCCGCCCGTGATGATGCGCGACACCGTCTTCTGCGCCATCCCCGAGGACGCCGACCGCGACGCCATCGCCCTCTCCGTGAAGCAGGTCGCCGAGGACGTCGCCTCGTACGTGCCCGGCTACCGGCTGCGCTCCGAGCCGCAGTTCGACGACCCCACCCCGGAGAACGGCGGCATGGCGCGCGTCGCGGTCTTCCTTGAGGTGGAGGGCGCGGGCGACTACCTCCCGCCGTACGCCGGAAATCTCGACATCATGACCGCCGCCGCCACCAAGGTCGGCGAGGAGTTCGCCAAGGCGCTCCTCGCGTCCGGCCGCTGAGGAGTACCAGATGCCCTACTCGGACACGCTCGACATCCGCGTCACCGACTCATCCCTGCGGGACGGATCGCACGCCATGCGCCACCAGTTCACGGTGGAGCACGTACGGTCGATCGTCACCGCACTCGACGGCGCCGGGGTCCCGGTCATCGAGGTCACGCACGGCGACGGACTCGGCGGCTCCTCCTTCAACTACGGCTTCTCGCACACCCCCGAACAGGACCTCATCAAGACCGCGGTGGAGACGGCGAAGCAGGCCCGCATCGCCTTCCTGATGCTCCCCGGGCTCGGCGTCAAGGACGACATCCGTGCCGCCCACGCCAACGGCGCCGCCATCTGCCGCATCGCCACGCACTGCACCGAGGCGGACATCTCCGTCCAGCACTTCGGGCTGGCCCGCGAGATGGGCCTGGAGACCGTCGGCTTCCTGATGATGGCGCACTCCACCACCCCCGAAACCCTGGCCGGGCAGGGCCGCATCATGGCCGACGCGGGCTGCCAGTGCGTGTACGTGGTCGACTCGGCCGGTGCCATGGTCATGGACGACGTGACCGACCGGACCGCCGCCCTCGTCGCCGAACTCGGCGACGACGCCCAGGTGGGCTTCCACGGCCACGAGAACCTCGCACTCGGCACCGGCAACTCGATCGCCGCGATCCGGGCCGGAGCGCTGCAGATCGACGGCTCGACCCGCCGGCTCGGCGCCGGGGCGGGCAACACCGCCGTGGAGGCGCTCGTCGCCGTCTGCGCCAAGATGGGCATCCGTACCGGTATCGACGTACTCAAGATCATCGACGCGGCCGAGGACGCCGTACGCCCCGTGATGGACGACGAGTGCCGGCTCGACCGGCTCGCCCTGCTGATGGGGCACGCGGGCGTCTACTCCAGCTTCCTCAAGCACGCCTACCGGCAGGCCGGACGGTACGGGGTCTCCGGCGCAGAGATCCTGCTGCGCGCGGGGGAGCGCAGGCTCGTCGGCGGCCAGGAGGACCAGCTGATCGACATCGCGCTCGAACTCTCCGCCGACCGCTGACCAACCGCTGACCCGGAACCCGGCCCGGCACCCCCGGCCCCGGTCCGGCACCCCGCCCGGCCCCGGTCCGGCAGGTCCGGAGCAGCCGCGGAGCCCGTCCCGACGCGTCAACCACCACCAAGGAGGCACAAGATGACCGCAGCAAGCGAGGAAGTCCGCGTCATTGAGGCGGCCGCGCCGCCCACCCGCTTCGCGCGGGGCTGGCACTGCCTCGGCCTCGCCGACTCCTTCAAGGACGGGCAGCCGCACGAGATCGAGGCGTTCGGCACCCGGCTCGTGGTCTTCCAGGGCCAGGACGACGGCGAACTGCACGTCCTCAACGCCTACTGCCCGCACATGGGCGGCAACCTCGCCCAGGGCACGGTCAAGGGCGACGCCGTCGCCTGCCCCTTCCACGACTGGCGCTGGTCGGGCAACGGCCGCTGCGCGGGGATCCCCTACGCGCGCCGGGTGCCGCCGCGGGCCAGGACCCGGGCCTGGACCACCGCCGAGGAGAACAAACAGCTCTTCGTCTGGCACGACCCCGAGGGAAACCCGCCGCCGCCCGGTGTGGTCATCCCGCGGATCGAAGGGGCCTTCAGCGACGAGTGGAGCGACTGGAGCTGGAACGTCCTGCGGGTGGAGAACTCCAACTGCCGCGAGATCGTCGACAACGTGGTCGACATGGCGCACTTCTTCTACGTGCACTACTGCTTCCCGACGTACTTCAAGAACGTCTTCGAGGGGCACACCGCCACCCAGTACATGGAGAGTTCACCCCGCGGCGACGTCGACCTCGGGACTCTCAGCACCGAGGGCGTGCTCCGTTCCGACGCCTCGTACCACGGCCCCTCCTACATGATCGACTACATGTGGAGCGATGTCGGCGCGGACGTGGACATGGAGAGCGTGCTGATCAACTGCCACTATCCGATCGACTCCGACAGCTTCCTGCTGATGTACGGCGCGATCGTCAAGAAGCTGCCCGGTATGACCGACGAACAGGCGGCCGACGCCGCCCGGCTCACATCGGAGGGGCTGGCCGTCGGCTTCGAGCAGGACGTGCACATCTGGAAGAACAAGACCCGTATCGACAACCCGCTCCTCTCGGAGGAGGACGGCCCGGTCTACCAACTGCGCCGCTGGTACGAGCAGTTCTATGTGAACGCGGGCGACGTCAAGGACGAGATGACCCAGCGCTTCGAGTTCGAGATCGACACCTCCCGGGCCACCGCCGCGTGGCGGCGCGAGGTCGACGAGAACGTGGCGCGTCACCGGAGCGAGGGCTGACATGACACCGGTCGAGTGCGCGGCCTGCGGCAACCAGGTCCTGTGCGAGAAGTTCTCCATGGCCCACACCTCGGTGCAGTGGACGGCCGAGGCGGCAGAGGTCTGCGACGAGTACCGGGACCGGATGCGTACCTGCGCGGCCCTGCGCGACAGCATCGACCGGGCCGTCGGTGACGGACGGCTGGCGGTGGCCGATGCCTGAGCTGCCCCAGGTGCCGGCGGCCCGGACGCACCGGGTCCGGGTCACCGCTGTGGTGGCCGAGACGGCGGACGCGTACTCCTTTGAACTGGACCCGGCCGATGGCGCACTCGCCTACCGGCCGGGCCAGTTCCTGACCCTGAGACTGCCGGGGCCGGACGGGGGAGTGGCCGCACGGTGCTACTCCCTCGCCAGCTCCCCGCACTCCGGTGAACCGATGAAGATCACGGTGAAGCGGGTGGCGGGCGGCCACGGCTCCAACTGGCTCTGCGACCACATCGGCGAGGGCGACGAACTGGAGGTGCTGCCACCGGCCGGCACCTTCGGCTCAGGTCCGCCGGACGGCGATGTGCTGCTGGCCGCGGCGGGCAGCGGCATCACCCCGGTGATCTCGCTCGCCAAGTCGGCACTGGCCGGGGGCGAGGGGCGCGTCGTGCTGCTGTACGCCAACCGCGATGCGGCCTCGGTGATCTTCCGGGACGAACTGCGCGAACTCGCCGAGGCCCATCCCCGGCGTCTCCTCGTCCTGCACTGGCTGGAGGTGCTCGACGGCCTGCCGACCGCCGACCGGCTCACCGGACTCCTCGGCCCTTACGCCGGCCACCGCGCGTACCTCTGCGGGCCCGCGCCCTTCATGGACGCGGTGGACACCGCCCTCCGCGCGGCGGGGGCGGAGCCCGCCGCCATCCACCGGGAGCGGTTCTTCTCCCTCAGCGGCGACGTCTTCCGGGCCCCGGTCCCGGCCGCTCCGGCCGAGCAGCCCGCCGGGGCCCGGGGCGAAGCCGCCGAGGCGGTCGTCGAGCTGGACGGCGAGACCCACCGGGTGGCCTGGGATGCCGCCACACCGCTGCTCGACGCCCTGCTCGCCGCGGGTATCGACGCCCCCTACTCCTGCCGGGAGGGGGCGTGCGCCGCCTGTGCCTGCCGGGTGCTCGAAGGGGAGGTCACCGTGGCCCACGACGAGGTCCTGGACGACCAGGACCGCGCCGAGGGATACATCCTGGCCTGCCAGGCGCTGCCGGCCTGCGAGCGGATCAGCATCAGCTACTCCTGAGCTGTCTGCCTGTCTGCCTGTCTGCCTGAGCTGCCCTGCCTGCCGCCCCGTGGCTGCCCCGGCCTGCGCCCCGGTCCAGGTCCGCCCGGCCCCCCCCCGGGGCCCGATCCCTCACATCCAGTCGGCGAACCGCAGCCACGACATCATGTTGTCCATCTCGGCGGGGTCGATGGGCGGAGCCACCGCGGGGGCGGGCGGCGGCGCGGGGGCGGGGGCCGTCCGCGTACGGGCCTCGGCGCGCCCCGGCCCGAAGAGCGAGCGCCACACCGCCCGGGACGTGGCCAGCACCACGGGGGCCAGCCGCTCCAGCTCGCGGTGGGTGCCATTGCCGCAGAGCGACACCGAAGCGATCGCCCGGCCCGCGCCCCGCAGCGGCGCCGCCACACAGGACACCCCGCGGAACGCCTCCTCCACGTCGAAGGCCACGCCCCGCTCCCGGATCCGCCGCAGCTCCTCGTGGAACGCCTGCGGCCGGGTGATCGTCCGCGCCGTACGCGGCCGCAGTCCCGCCCGTACCGTCTCGGCGACGAGCGCGTCCTCACTGAACGCGAGGATCGCCTTGCCCGTCCCCGTGCAGTACGCCGGCTGCCTGCCGCCCACCCGCGAGGGCACGCCCCCGTCCTGGGCGCCGCCGATCCGCTCCAGATAGACCACTTCGGGCCCGTCGAGGACGGCGAGGTGTGCCACATGCCCGGTGGACTCGTGCAGCGTGTGCAGATGCGGCAGGGCCGCCCGGCGCAGCCGGTTGTGGTGCGAGGCCAGGGCGCCCAGCTCCAGCATCCGCATACCGAGCCGGTAGTCCCGGCCCTCCCGGTCCAGCCAGCGTAGACGTACGAGCTGATCGAGTATGCGGTGCACCGACGAGCGCGGAAGGCCCGACCGGTGCATCACATCGGTCAGCGTCAGCCGGGGTGCCGGGCCTTCGAACGCGCCCAGCACCAGGGCGGCCTTCTCCAACAGTGAGGGCGGCTGCTCTGCCATGACGTGAGGCTTCCACGGTTCCCGCTCAGCGGGAAGAAGGTATTTCGTTTCGGAATAGTAAAAGCGTAGGTTCCTCGCATCCATCCAGGACGACCGAGAGGGGATGCGCATGAGTGCCGACGATGTCCTCGCCGCAGTGCGGGCCCTTGCCCCGACCCTGCGCGAGCGCGCCGCCGAGACCGAGGCGCTGCGCCGCGTGCCGGACACCTCCATCAAGGAACTCGCCGAGACCGGATTCTTCCGGCTCCTCCAGCCGAGGGCGTACGGCGGCTTCGCCGCACACCCCGCCGTCTTCTACCGCGCCGTCAGAGAGATCGCCAGGGCCTGCGGGTCCACCGGCTGGGTCGCCTCCGTCGTCGGCGTGCACCCCTGGCACGTCGGCCTGTACGACCGGCGCGCCCAGGACGAGGTGTGGGGCCGGGACAACCGGGTCCGCATCTGCTCCTCGTACGCCCCGACCGGCAAGGTCACCCCCGTCGAAGGCGGCTTCCGGCTCTCCGGGCGCTGGCGCTTCTCGTCCGGCTGCGACCACGCCGAGTGGGCGCTGCTCGGCGGCATCATCCACGACGCCGACGGCACCGCGGTCGACATGCGGACCTTCCTGGTGCCGCGCACCGAGTACCGCATCGACGACGTGTGGGACACCGTCGGACTCCGCGGCAGCGGCAGCAACGACATCATCATCGAGGACACCTTCGTCCCCGAGCACCGCGCCCTGAGCTTCGGACCGGTCACCGCCCTGCGGGCCCCCGGCATCCAGCACAACCCGGAACCGCTCTACCGCCTGCCGTACGCCTCGGTCTTCACCACCACCATCTCCACCCCGGTGATCGGCATCGCCGAAGGCGCGTACGACAGCTATGTCGCCGCCACCCGAGAGCGGATACGCGTCTCGTACGGGCAGCAGGTCGCCGAGGACCCCTTCGCCCAGGTGCGCATCGCCCGCGCCGCCAGCGACATCGACGCCTCCTGGCTCCAGCTCATCAGGAACATCTCGGACCTGTACGAGTGCGCCGAACGCGGCGACGATCTGCCCACCGCGCTGCGCACCCGCACCCGCCGCGACCAGGTGCTCGCCACCGAGCGGGCCGTCGCCGCGGTCGACCTGCTGATGGAGAACGCCGGCGGCAGCGCCATGCGCACCGGGGACAACGCGATCCAGCGGGCCTGGCGCGACGCCCACAACGCCCGCGGCCATGCCGCCAACGACCCCGAGCGCGCGCTCGTCCTCTTCGGCCGGGGAGCCCTCGGCCTCGACCCCCAGGACACGATGCTGTGATCGACCACGCCTCCACCTCGCGCACCGCGACGGCCGCCGGACTCACCCTCCACTACCACGAGGCGGGGCCCGCGGACCCCGGCGCGCCCGTCGTGATCATGCTGCACGGCGGCGGCCCCGGCGCCTCCGCCTGGTCCAACTTCGGCGGCAACCTGCCGGTGTTCGCCGAGCACTTCCGTACCCTCCTCGTCGACCAGCCCTGCTTCGGCGGCTCGGACAAGCCCGAACTCGACAAGGACTTCTTCAGCTACAGCGCGGACGCCGTGGCCGCCCTGATGGATGAACTGGGCATCGCCCGCGCCCACTTCATCGGCAACTCGCTCGGCGGCGGCACCTCCGTACGCATCGCCCTGAACCACCCGGAGAAGGTCGGCAAGCTCCTGCTGATGGGGCCGGGCGGTATCTCCCTCAACCTCTTCGCCGCCGACCCCACCGAAGGCATCAAGCGGCTCTTCGAGTTCAGCGCGGCGGCCGAGTCCACCAAGGACCAGCTGCGCACCTTCCTCACCACACTCGCCTACGACCCGGCGATCGTCACCGACGAGCTGATCGAGGAGCGCTGGGCCCAGGCCACCGGACCGGGCGCCAGGCTCGGCAACGCCCGGATGGCCGCGTCCTTCGCCAACCCGGCCTGGCAGCAGGACACCATGCTGTGGCGCGAGGCCCACCGGATCACCGCGCCCACCCTGCTGACCTGGGGCCGCGAGGACCGGGCCAACCCGCTCGACGGAGCACTGGTGGCGCTCAAGGCGATCCCCGACGCCCGGCTGCATGTCTTCCCGCACTGCGGCCACTGGGCCCAGACCGAGCAGGCCGACGAGTTCAACCGGCTCGCCGTCGACTTCTTCACGCACTGAGAGGCACCGGGTTCATGGACATTCGCACACTGGGCTATCTGCGTCTGGAAACCGCCAGGTTCGACGAGTGGCGTGCCTTCACGCTCGACGTCCTCGGCATGATCGAGGCGCCCGGTTCGACCGAGGACACCCTGCGGCTGCGTCTCGACGACCGCGCGCACCGCATCACCGTCGTCCGCGGCGCCACCGACCGGCTCCTCGCCGCGGGCTGGGAGGTACGCGACGCCGCAGCGCTCGACACCGCCCGCGCGGAACTCACCGCGGCCGGGGTGCGGATCGAGGACGCCAAGGCGGACGAGCTGGCCGACCGGCGGGTGCAGGGCATGTTCCACTGCCAGGACCCGGCCGGCAACGAGCTGGAGATCTTCTGGGGCCAGGCGCAGGACCACAGCCCGGCCGTCACCCCGTACGGCAACCGCTTCGTCACCGGCGACCTGGGCCTCGGCCATGTGGTGCTCCCCGCGCCCGCCATCGAGGAGTCGTACGACTTCTACGAGAAGCTCCTCGGCTTCCGGCTGCGCGACTCGATGCGGCTGCCCGCAACGATGGTCTCCGGCGCCCCGGCCGGCCGCGACTTCCACTGGATGCACTTCATGGGGTGCAACCCCCGCCACCACAGCCTGGGTCTCTTCCCCGGCCTGATCGAGCCCGGCATCGTGCACTTCATGGTCGAGGTGGAGACCCTCGACGACGTGGGCCGCGGGCTCGACCGCCTGCACGCCGCGGGCATCCCCGTGGCGTCCTCGCTCGGCCGGCACACCAACGACCTGATGGTGTCCTTCTACGCCCAGGCCCCCGGCGGCTTCCAGGTCGAGTACGGCACCGAGGGCCGCCTCGTGGACGACACGACCTGGGTCGCCAAGGAGATGACGGCCGACAGCTTCTGGGGCCACCAGTGGAACGGCTGACGGAACCGGTCGCCCCCGCCGCCTTCCGCGAGGTGCTCGGCCGGTTCGCCAGCGGCATCACGGTCGTCGCCTCCGCAGGCGGCGACGGCAGACCGGTGGGCCTGGCCTGCCAGTCCTTCGCCTCGCTCTCCCTCGACCCGCCGCTGATCATGCTCTGCGTCGGAAAGGCGTCGACCAGCTGGCCGCGCGTCGCGGAGACCGGACGCTTCGCCGTCAGCGTCCTCGCCGAGGAGCAGCGCGAGGTCTGCGCCTCGCTCGGCGGACGCGGGGGCGACAAGTTCGACGGCGTCGGCTGGACGGTGTCGGAGCACGGCACCGTACGGATCGACGGCGCCCTGGCCACCGTGGACTGCGCACTGCACAGCGTCCAGGAGGCGGGCGACCACCTCGTCGTCACCGGCGAAGTGCTCGAACTCGCAGCCAGGCCCGACGGATCGCCGCTGCTCTACTTCGGCAGCGCCTACGCGGCGGGCGACTTCCGATGAACCGCGGCGCGCGCACCGGCCGCGCCGGCCGCCCGTGCCCGCGGCGCGCCACAGCCGTGCCATGTGACCGGGGGCCGGCGCCGGCCGGCGCCCGGCCGGAGAGGACCGCACCATGAACACCCGCTGGGACCACAGTTACGACGTGGTCGTCGTCGGATCCGGCGCCGCCGGACTCGCCGCGGCCATCACCGCCAGGCTGCGTGGCCTGACCGCCCTGGTGATCGAGAAGACGGAGCTGTACGGCGGCTCCACCGCCCTGTCGGGCGGCGCGATCTGGGTACCGGGCAACTTCCATCTGGACGACGCAGGGCTCGGCGACACCCCCGCCAAGGCGCGCGCGTACCTCGACGCGACCGTCGGCGACCGGGTGCCCGTCGAGCGCAAGGACGCCTATCTGGAGCACGGACCGCGCATGGTCCGCGAGTTCCACGACCGCACCACGGTCAGATTCGCCTACACCCCCGGCTACTCGGACTACTTCCCCGAAGCACTCGGCGGCTACCCGCAGGGCCGCTCCATCGAGCCGCTGGTCTTCGACTTCAAGAAGCTGCCGCCCGAACGCCGCGCCACCATGCGCCGGGCCGGCCTGCCCACGTACGGGCTCACCATCACCTCGTACGACTTCCGCTTCCTCAACATGGTCGCCCGCACCTGGAAGGGCCGGCGGACCTCGCTGAAGGTCGGCATGCAGGCGGCCGGGGCGCTGGCCAGAGGTGCGAAACCCATCGCGCTCGGCGAGGCCCTGATCGCCCGGATGCGCCAGTCGCTCGACGCGCTCGGCGGCGAGCTGTGGCTCTCCACCCCGCTCACCGGCCTGGTGGAGGAGGACGGCAGGATCGCCGGGGTACGCGCCGAACGCGACGGCTCACCCGTCACCATCCGGGCACACGGCGGTGTGGTCCTCGCCTCCGGCGGCTTCTCGCACGACCAGACGCTGCGCGAGAAGTACCTGCCCGCGCCCACCTCGACGGCCTGGACCTCCGCGTCGGACGGCCAGACCGGCGACGCGCTGCGGATCGGCGTCGAGGCAGGGGCCGCCACGGACCTGCTCGACAAGGTCTGGGGAGCCCCGTCCGTCGTCCCGCCTGGACCGGACGACAAGCCGTTCTTCCTCGTCGCCGACCGCGGGATCCCCAGCATGGTCATCGTCAACGGCGCGGGGGAGCGGTACGCCAACGAGGCCGCTCCGTACCACCAGTTCGTCGACGAGATGTACGCCAACGACCGGCCGGACGCCTCCACCGTGCCGTCCTGGCTGATCCTCGACGCCCGCTCCAAGGCCCGCTACATCTTCATGGGCCTCTTCCCCGGCCAGTCCTTCCCGAAGGAGTGGCTGGCGAGCGGCTTCGTCAAGAAGGCCCGGAGCCTGCCCGAGCTGGCCGCCCGGATCGGCGCGGAACCGGAACGGCTGCGCGCCACCATCGACCGGTTCAACGGCTTCGCGCGGAAGGGCCGCGACGAGGACTTCCAGCGGGGCGAGAGCGTCTACGACCGGTACTACGGCGACCCGACGCTGCTCAACCCCAACCTCGCGCCGCTCGACAAGGCGCCGTACTACGCCATCCCCGTCCACCCGGGGGACATCGGCACCAAGGGCGGTCTGGTGGCCGACGGGTCCGCGCGCGTCCTGCGTGAGGACGGCACCGTCATCCAGGGGCTGTACGCATCGGGCAATGTGTCGGCCGCGGTGATGGGGGAGACCTATCCCGGGCCCGGGGCGACCATCGGCCCTGCCATGACGTTCAGCTGGGCGGCGGTGGGCGACATCGCGCAGCAGCTCAAGGGCGTACGCAGGCAGTGACCCTGGCCGGGGTGGTGCGGGAGGGGGGGGGCGGGGCCGGGGGGGGGGGGGGGGGTGGTTTTTGGGGGGGGGGGCGGCCACCCCAAACCCCCCGGCCCGGCCACCCGCGGCCGGGCCCCGGCCTGCCGGCCGGCCCCCGCGGCAGGCGAGGGTGTCAGTCCTTGAACGAGTCCTTCGCGCCGGCGGCACGGTCCTTCGCGTCACCGAGGGTGTCCTTGGTCTTGCCCTTCGCCTGGTCGGTCCTGCCCTCGGCCTCCTGGCGCTTGTCGCCGGTCATCTTCCCGGCGGCCTCCTTGGCCTTGCCCTTCATCTTGTCCATGGCGTTGTCGTCGCCCATTACAGCTCCTCGTACAGTGCGGATCGCTGACCAGCCCACGGTAGGACCGTTCTGCGCGTACCGCCTGATATCGCACCCAATCGCGCTCCGGGACCACCGCCGACGGCCGCGCAGCCACCGCCCCCGGGTGTCAGCGCGCCGCCGGGCAGTGCCGTGAGCGTGCCGGTGACTCGCTCAGCAGGAAGTCCGCCACGGCGTCGGCCGCGCACCCCTTCGCCATGGCCACACCGTGGCCGGTCGCCTCGACGGTGACCATGGCGGCCCGGCCGCCGAAGGCCCGCAGGGTCCGGCGGGCCTCGCTCAGCGGGGTCGAGGGATCCTCGGTGTTCTGCGCCATGAGGATGTTGTGCGGACCGCGCGAAACCGGCTTCGGCGGGTGGTCGGAGCCGGCCGACGGCCAGAAGGCGCACGGCCAGATGTTGGCCGGGGACCCTGCCGTCAGCGGGAACAGCGCCGCGCTGCGGGCGACCGCCCGCCGGTAGCCCGCGACGCCCTTCGGCCAGACGCTGTCGTTGCAGACGATGGCGTCCTGCGCGCTGAAGAAGTTGTCGGGGAGCACCCTGCCAGTCTGGAGCTTCGACGTGAGGTCGGGCGGAATCGAGCCGGTGCCGGCCGCACCGAGCAGCTCCGCGAGCGCCGGGAAGGAGTCGCGCTGTTCGAGCAGGGTCGCCGCGGCCTCCAGCAGGCTGTTCCCGGTGAGGCCCCGGCCGGTCATCAGCGGCAGCGGCGTTCCGTTCAGCTCCCGGGCGGTGGACAGGACCGTGCGCCGCACGTCAGGCGCCGAGCCTCCCAGGTGGTAGGCGCCGTCCCGGGCCGCGGCCCACCGCGCGAAGCCGCCGAAGGCGTCCTCGACCCCGCGCCCCTTGTTCTGGATGACCGCCTTCACCCCGCCCGGCGGGACGACGCTGTCCAGGAGGACCCGTCCCGATGTCGCGGGGTACAGCGAGGCATAGACCTGGCCGACGAAGGTCCCGTACGAGGTTCCGGTGTAGGACAGGGTGCGCAGCCCGAGGGTGGTCCGGACGCGGTCGATGTCGCGGGCGATGTTGACCGTGTTGAAGAAGGGCAGGGCCGCTCCCGCGTGCCGGGCGCAGGCGCCCGCGACGCGCCGGGCCCACGCCACATTGGCGTCGATGCTCCCGTCGGCCGCCGGATAGGAGACACCGGCGGCCGCTGTGCGGTCGGCGCGCGCGATGCCGCAGTGCAGCGGGTCGCTGTGGCCGATGCCCCGGTAGTCGAGCCCGTACAGGTCGGTGGCCCGGGTGACGCGGGCGGGCAGCGCGGACACGTCCAGCGAGGGCAGGTCGAGCCCGCTGCTGCCGGGGCCGCCCTGCCCCGTCATGAGGGACTTCGGCCGGGGCGCCCCGGAGCGGATCCGCGACACCTCGATGGTGAGGCGGCGTCCGCCGGGGGCGCGGTAGTCGAGCGGTACGCGGACGGTCGTGCACTGCTGGCGCGGATCACGCCGGACCGGGGCGGCGCCGCCCGTGCCGGTGTCCGCGGCCGGGCAGGCGCCCCAGCGCACTCCGGTTCCGGCCGTGTCCGCGGTGGGCGAGCCCGCCGTACGGCGTTCGGCGCCGCTGCCGCAGGCGACCGCCCCGGCCAGGAGGGAAGCGAGGACGGCCAGGGCCAGGGCGGGGTGCGGTTTCTCGCGCGGTGGCCGTGCGGCGGGCCGGCGGGTGAGCTGCCGGAGCGGGACGACGACAGCGGCAGCGACGTTGGGGACGCCGGGGCTATTCACGGAACATGAGGCCTTTCAGCACGACGGATGGAGCCGTTGTGTGCTGAGTCTGTGGCCTGCGGCCCGTGAGAACGATCAACCCGGCGGGTGGAGTCCCGGCCGCCGTCCCGGCTTCCACGTCCCGGCTCGCACCCCGGCCGGGTACGGAGAGTGCGGGAAGGGGACGGCGCGAGCCCGCCGGTGACCGCGGTCCGCTGGGGATCCGCTGTCACCGGCGGGCTCGTGTCCGCCGTGCCGCCGGGGGCTTTCACTCACCCGGGCTCGACCGCTCCACGCCGTGTAACTCCGGCTCAGTACGCCGAGTTGACGTTGTCGATGGAGCCGTAGCGGTGAGCCGCGTAGTTGGCGGCGGCCGTCAGGTTCGCGACCGGGTCGGTCAGCTTGAAGGAGGTTCCGGCGACGTGGTACGTGTTGAACGTGGGCTGGATCACCTGGAGCAGGCCCTTCGACGGAATGCCGTTCTGGGCGTTGATGTCCCAGTTGTTGACGGCGTTCGGGTTGCCGCTGGACTCACGCATGATGTTGCGGTGCAGGCCCTCGTAGGTGCCCGGGATGTTCTTGGCCTTCATGATGGCCAGCGATTCCTTGATCCAGCCGTCGAGGTTGTTCTTGTAGTGCACGGGCGCGGCGGCCTTGTGCTTCGCGGCGCTCTTCTTGACGGCGGCCTTCTTCTTCGCGGCCTTGGCCTTCGTGGACTTCTCGTCCTTGTCGTTCTTCTTGGCGGGCTTGGCCGCGGCCTTCTTGGCGGTGTCCTTCTTCGGCGCGTCCTTCGCGGGAAGGCCGTTGACGGAGACCGGCTTGACCGAGGCGGCCGCCTGCGTCGCGGGTATCTGGGCGCTGCTCGACTCGGCGGTGGCGGCCAGAGCGGTGCTGGCTCCCACGGTCACGAGGACGGCGGCGGCGATCTTGTGGTTACGAGTGGTACGGGGCACAGAAATGCGGGGCATTCGGTGCATTCGGGGCATGGAGATGCGGGGCATGCTGGCCTCTTCCAGGTGGGGGACGTGACGTGCGGCCTTCGGCGGCGCAGTGGATGTGAACCGAGGGTCTTGGCCGCGTTCGCCGACTGGCGTGGGTCGCAGGCTCGTTCTCGGTGCTTGCCGGGAACCATGGTTAGCGCCCGTCTTCAGCGGTGGCAATGACCCCCTGTACTACCCCTCATCGTGAGATGAGCTGAAATGCCCGAAATCATGGCTCTTCTGTGGGGCAGGGTGGCGTTGAGGGCCGACTATCACGGGTCGTAAGTGACCTAGGTCCTGTGGCTGGTGTCACCTGGTGAAGTGCCCGAAAATGCCCAAAAAGTCGTCTGGGTCACAGGGTTGAGGGGCCTCGTGGTGATTCAGGGACGCTGTGGTGGGTACACGGCTGCCTCCCGGAGTCGGGCCCGGGCTCCCCGCCCCTCGCCCTTGCGGCGCCTGGGCTCTCGCCCGTGCCGTGCCTGGGCTCTCGCCGCGCTGTGCCTGGGCACTCGCCTCTGCTGTGTCTGCGCAGGATTGCTGGGTGCGGTGGCGGTCCGGGCCCGGTTCGGCAGCGCCGCGCGACGGACCTGGAGGCCCGTGGAGGCAGACGGCTCAGGGCCGGAACGGACGGCTCCACCAGAGATACCCTCGAATCAAGGGAACCCCGCCCGCCATCCGGTGATACGGCGGCCGTGGCGCGCGGGACACTCAGCGAGGAGGTTCCCACGATGACTTCCACGACACGGCTGATGACCGTACTTCCCACATTTCACCGTGAACGCCTGATGGACCTGGCCCGGGACGTCTTCTTTCCCCAGGACGCGAGGATCTTCGAGGAGGAGTCGCCCGCGGACAAGTTCTGGATCATCCACACCGGCACCGTGGCCCTCGATCTGCATGTACCGCAGCGGGGCAGGGTGATGGTCGACACCCTGGGGGTCGGGGACCTGCTCGGCTGGTCCTGGCTCTTCCCGCCGCACCGGTGGCACTTCGGCGCCGAGGCGTTCAGCCCGGTCCGGGCGCACGAATTCGACGCGGTCACCGCCCGGGAGGTGTGCGAGAGCGACCACGAGCTCGGCCTGGCCCTGGCGCGCTCCGTCGCCGAGGTCCTCGCCACCCGCCTTGAGGTCGCCCGTACCAAACTGCTCGACCAGTACATGCTGCACGGGGCCACCGGGGCATAGGACCGGCCGGCCGGAACGGGCAGGAGCTGCCGGTACGCGCGGGAGTGGTCGATGCGCGCAGTACTAAGGGGACGGCCGGTATGTGCGGTGCGGTACTAAGGGAGAGCGGCCGGTACGCGCAGTACTCAGGGGGAGCGGCCGGTACGCGCAGTACTCAGGGGGAGCGGTCAGGTGCGCGGCGGCCCGGATGAGGCATCTGCGGTCACGGGCTGTGCCGATTCCGTCACCGCGGCGTGGCGGAGCCGCCTGAGCCGGTGCATCACATCGTTGCCGCCCCGGCCGAAATAGTCGTGCAGCCGGACGTACTCCGCGTAGAGGAGGTCGTACGCCGCCGCCCTCGCCGGATCGGGTGCGTACCCGGCCGGGCGGATCCGGCCCATCGCCGACGCCGCGGCGTGGATGTCCTCGTACGCGCCGGCGGCCACCGCGGCATGCATGGCCGAGCCGAGCGCCGGGCCCCGCGACGAGTGGATCAGGCTCAGCGGGCGCCGGGTGACATCGGCGTACAGCTGGTTCAGGAAGGTGTTCTCCAGCAGACCTCCCGCGAGTGTGATGCCGGTGACCGGGACGCCGCCCTCCTCGAAGGCCTCGATGATGCGGCGGGTGCCGAAGGCCGTCGCCTCCAGCAGGGCGCGGTAGACGTCCTCGGGCCGGGTGGCCAGTGTCAGCCCCACGACCAGGCCGCTCAGCTCGTGGTCGGCGAGCACCGACCGGTTCCCGCTGTGCCAGTCCAGCGCCACCAGACCGTGCTCCCCGACGGCCTGCGCGGCGGCCAGCCGGGTCAGATGGCCGTGGAGCGTACGGCCCAGCCGCTCCGCCTCCCGTACACAGGACTCCGGGACCGCGGTCCGCAGGAACCAGGCGAAGATGTCGCCGACACCGCTCTGCCCGGCCTCGTACCCCCACAGCCCGGGAACGATGCCGCCGTCGACCACCCCGGACACGCCGACCACCGGGCTCGGCTCGGGGGAGCTCACCATGTGGCAGGCCGATGTCCCCATGATCAGGACCATCCGGCCGGCCCCGGCCGCGCCCGTCGCCGGCACGGTCACATGCGCGTCGATGTTCCCGACACAGACCGCGATCCCCTCGGGCAGTCCGGTCCAGGCGGCCGCGCGGGCGGTCAGACCTCCCGCGCGGGCCCCGAGCCGCCCGGTCGGATGCTCGACCTTGTCGCGTACGAAGTCCCGGAAGGCCGGGTTGAGCGCGGCGAGGAACGCGTCGGACGGGTGGGCGCCGTCCTGCAGCAGACCCTTGTATCCGGCGGCGCACGCACTGCGGACATAGCGGCCGCAGAGCTGCCAGACGATCCAGTCCGTCGCCTCGGCCCAGTGCCGGGTCAGGCCGTACAGCTCCGGATCCTCCTCAAGGAGCTGAAGCCCCTTGGCGAACTGGCCCTCGGACGAGACCCGGCCCCCGTACCGCTCCAGCCATGGTTCGGCGCGCTCGGCCGCCAGGGCGCTGATCCGGTCTGCCTGCGGCTGGGCCGAGTGGTGCTTCCACAGCTTGACGTACGCGTGCGGCCTGTCCCCGTACCCCGGCAGCTCGCAGAGCGGGGTGCCGTCGGATGTCACCGGGACCATGGTGCACGAGGTGAAGTCCGTCCCCACGCCGATCACCCGCTCGGCGGGCACCCCGCTCGCCTCCAGCGCCCGGGGTACCGCGTGGCGCAGTACCCCGATGTAGTCGGAAGGGACCTGGAGCGCCCACTCGGGCGGCAGCCGCGGGCCGCCGCCGGGGAGCGCCTCGTCGAGCACACCGTGCGGGTAGGGATGTTCGGCCGCGCCCAGTTCCGCCCCGTCCCGTACGCGGACCACCACCGCCCGGCCCGACAGGGTGCCGAAGTCCACACCGACGACGTACGACTCCTGGTCCCGGCCGCTCCCCGGCGCTGCGCTCACGACTCACTTCTCCTGCCCGTAAGGCCCGTAAGGAGGGGCCGGCCCGCGCGGCCGGTTCCGGTCGGCGGCGCGGGCGCGGAGCGCCGTTCGCCGCGGATCATCGTACGCGGGCGGGGTGGACGTGAAAGCGCAGCAGAGTGGTGTCGTCGGACGGCTGCCCCTCGGTACGGACCACCGGCCCGGGCGACACCGCGTCCGCCACGGCGGGCCAGAGGGACGCGGCCGGAGCGTTGGCGGAGAGGTAGGAGAGGGTCCAAGGCCCGGGATGCCGCTGGAACAGCAGACGCGCCGCCTCCCGTGCGACACCCCGGCGGCGGTGGCGGCGTACGACGAAGAACTCGCTGATGTTCCAGGTGCCTTCGTCCCCCTCCACATCGCGGCGGGCCAGCGCGAACCCCGCCAGCCGGTCCGCCGCGGTGATCAGGTATGCCTCCCGGTCGGCCGAGCCGGTGAAGTAGTGGTCGAAATACCGGTACTCATAGGTGCCCTGGGCGGATAGTTCCGCCGGGCGGAACTCGGAGAAGTCGTACAGGTACAGCTGCAGCAGACGGGCCAGGACGGACTTGTCGCCCGGCCCCGCTGCCGTGAGACGGACGGGGGCGGACGCGCTCGTGCGGGTGGTGTTCATCCGGGCACGGTCCCAGGCCACGGGCGGTCCCGCCCCCGAATTACCGCCGCCCCTGGTCCGCGCCCAGGTTGGGGCGGGCCGGGATCCGCTGCCCGAAGTAGTCGGTGAGCGTGCCGTCGTCCACCGGGGCGCCCGCGCCGCGCGCGGGCGAACCGGCACGCAGCCTGACACCGTCCGGCGCCGTGGGGTGTGCGGAGCGCAGCAGCGGGTCGGCGTCGACGGCCGCGTGGTCCCGGGGCTGGGCGGTGTTCCAGTACAGGTTGCCCGAGTAGGTGCTGAGGGTGTCGGTGACCGGTGAACCGCCCACGGCTCCGACGAGGACATTGTCCGAGAAGACTGTCCCGGTCTGGCCGTTGTTGGAGATCAGCGCGGTGCCCGGCCGGTCGGTGACGACGGTGTTGCGGTAGACGCGGGTGTCCGTGGTGCTGCCGCAGACCACCGAGATCACCCCGTAGGGGGCCGAGGTGTTGCGGTCGTTGATGCTGATGTTGTCGTGCACCCGGTTGCCGTCCGTGGTGGTGGTCGCCCCGTTGCAGATCAGCAGGAAGCCGCCCTCGTTGTCATGGCTGTAGT
>NZ_JBHYWP010000073.1:0-43106 GCF_042751845.1 Streptomyces sp. NPDC059398
GTACTGCCCTGCGGCAGGACCGGAGCCGGGTTGGGGAGCGGCCGGCGGGTGCGCCCCGGTGGGGCGGTTCCCGGTGGGCTGCCGCCCGTGCTCTCGCTCCTCGGGAGGCGCGGGAGCATCCGTGGTCTCAGCCGTCGCAGCCGCCCCGGTCACCCCAGCTGTCCCCGTAGCCCCAGCTGTTCCAGGAGCCTCCGCGATCTCGGCCGCCTCGGCACTCCCGGCGGCCTCAGCAGTCCCGGCCGCCTCCGCCGTCTCGGGAAGCCGCCGCCTCCTGCGGTGTTTCAGCAGGGCCCAGGGTGCGCGGGCGCCCGTGACCTCGGTGCCCGCCTCCGAAGCCGCGGCCGACGCGGCCTTGGCCACCGGCAGCATGTCCTCGTCGCGGGTGGCGTCCAGGTGGTCGGTCTCCGGCCACAGACCGAGTACGGCGCAGAGCGTGGGCAGTACCGCCATCGCGGCCGTCGCGTACCCCTCGGCCGAGGGGTGGTAGTTGTCCGGGCCGAAGAGCTCGCGGGGGTTCGCCGCGAACTCCGGGCCCAGCATCTCGCCCAGCGACACCGTACGGCCGCCCTGTTCGACCACCCCGATCGTCTGGGCCGCCGCCAGCTGCCGGGAGACCCGCCGGGCCAGCCACCGCAGCGGCTGGTAGACCGGCTCGACCGTGCCCAGGTCGGGGCAGGTCCCGACGACGACCTCGGCCCCCGCCGTACGCAGCCTGCGGACCGATGTCGCGAGATGGCGTACGGACTGGGTGGCCGGCATCCGGTGGGTCACGTCATTCGCACCGATCATGATCACGCAGACCTCGGGCAGCTTCCCGGGGTCGCCGAGCACCAGCCCGACCTGCCGGTCCAGGTCGTCCGACATCGCACCCGGCAGCGCGACGTTCCGCAGGTCCACCGGCCGCTCCGCCACCGCGGCGAGCCCCGATGCGAGCAGCGCTGCCGGGGTCTGGCCCGCCCGGTGCACGCCCTGGCCCGCCGCTGTCGAGTCGCCGAGCATGGCCAGCCGTAACGGCTCCAGATGCCCCGTACGGCCCGCGAACGCCAGTCCGTACCGCCCGTCCGCGCTCGGTGCCTGAGGGGCCCGTCCGCCGCCCACGGAACGTTTCGCCAGCTGGACCTCGGCCAGCAGCACTCCCACCGCGGCCGCTCCGACCAGCCCGATGCTCCCGCCGCCGTATGCCGCGCCCGCGGCGATCCGTCGCGCCACCCTCGCCCTCGACACTGCCGCCTCCTCCATAGCCGTACTCGTGCGTCGTGCTCGTGCGCCGTACCCGAGCGCTGTGCTGCTGCGCCGTGCCCCTGCGCCGGACTCGTGCGCCGTGCTCGCACCACCTAATTGCCCGCAGACCTGTGCTGCCCAATCTTGTCCAATACGCTGACCGCCATGGTGCAATTCCACGACTCGATGATCAGCCTCGTCGGCAACACCCCGCTGGTGAGGCTCAACAATGTGACCGCAGGGATCAGGGCGACCGTCCTGGCCAAGGTCGAATACTTCAATCCGGGCGGTTCTGTGAAGGACCGTATCGCCGTCCGCATGATCGAGGCGGCGGAGCAGAGCGGCGAGCTGGTGCCCGGCGGCACGATCGTCGAGCCGACCAGTGGCAACACCGGCGTCGGGCTGGCGATCGTGGCCCAGCAGAAGGGCTACAAGTGCATCTTCGT
Organism: Streptomyces sp. NPDC059398; assembly: GCF_042751845.1. Lineage (NCBI taxonomy): Bacteria > Bacillati > Actinomycetota > Actinomycetes > Kitasatosporales > Streptomycetaceae > Streptomyces > Streptomyces sp. NPDC059398. The sequence goes on from NZ_JBHYWP010000073.1 coordinate 1,668, forward strand.
CTGCCCGGACAAGGTGTCCACGGACAAGATCAACGTACTGCGGGCCTACGGCGCCGATGTCGTCGTCTGCCCCACGGCAGTGGACCCCGACCACCCCGACTCGTACTACAACGTCTCCGACCGGCTGGTCCGCGAGACGCCGGGCGCGTGGAAGCCCGACCAGTACAGCAACCCGAACAACCCGCGCTCGCACTACGAGACCACCGGGCCCGAGCTGTGGGAGCAGACGGAGGGGCGGATCACCCACTTCGTCGCGGGTGTCGGCACGGGCGGCACGATCAGCGGGACCGGCCGGTACCTCAAGGACGTGTCCGACGGACGGGTCAGGGTCATCGGCGCCGACCCGGAGGGCTCCGTGTACTCGGGGGGCTCGGGGCGGCCCTATCTGGTCGAGGGCGTCGGTGAGGACTTCTGGCCGACCGCGTACGACCGGACGGTGACCGACGACATCGTCGCCGTGTCCGACAAGGACTCGTTCCAGATGACCCGCAGGCTCGCCAAGGAGGAGGGCCTGCTGGTCGGCGGCTCCTGCGGGATGGCGGTCGTGGCGGCGCTGCGGGTGGCCGAGGGGCTCGGGCCCGACGACATCGTGGTCGTGCTGCTGCCGGACAGCGGGCGCGGCTATCTCTCGAAGATCTTCAACGACGAGTGGATGAACGACTACGGCTTCCTGGAGCAGCCCGGCACCGAGCCCCGTGTCGCCGATGTACTGCTCGGCAAGGAGGACGGCATCCCCCATCTGGTGCACATGCACCCGGAGGAGACCGTCGGCGACGCGATCGACGTGCTGCGCGAGTACGGCGTCTCCCAGATGCCCATCGTGAAGCCGGGCGCCGGCCACCCGGACGTGATGGCCGCCGAGGTCATCGGTTCGGTGGTGGAGCGCGAGCTGCTCGACGCGCTGTTCACTCAGCGGGCCTCCTTGGGTGACGCGCTGGAGAAGCACATGTCCTCGCCGCTTCCGCTGGTCGGCTCGGGCGAGCCGGTCGCCGATCTGATGGCCGTTCTGGGCAAGGCGGACGCGGCGATCGTGCTGGTCGAGGGGAAGCCGACGGGCGTGGTCAGCCGTCAGGACCTGCTGTCGTATCTGGCCCGCACGGCCCGGACCGCTTAGGGGCGCAGGGCAGGGGGGCGGCGGACCACTGGGGTCGTACGGTTCGCGCCCCCGGGGATTCGTGCCCCAGTGGCCCCGGGGGTGCGGGCGGCGTGGGACCCGCGCGCGGGGGAGAGCCCCGGGGCCCCGCGCGCGGGGCTCGGCCTCGCCGTCCGGTGCGTGGTCCGGTGCGTGGGGTTCAGGCTCCGGCGGTCACGGCCTTGAGCTCGGTGAGCGCCTCCCCGATGAGCTGCGACAGATCCCGTTCGCCGCTGTCGCCGATCCAGCTCTGGAACGCGACCCGGAAGACGGCGACCCCCGCCTCGGCCGCCAGGCTCGCGGTCGGCTCCCCGGCACCGCGCTGCCGCAGCGCCTCGGCCAGCGCCGACGCGAGTGAGGCCAGCTTGATCAGCTCGCGCTCCCGCAGCTCCGGATTCGCGGCGATGACGGTCTGACGACGCCTGGCCTGCTCGCGGCGCTCATGGAAATAGCCGCCCAGCGGTTCCAGCGCCACCGCTACCGCGTCGATCGGCGCCGCCGACGCGGGGGCTTCGGTGAGGTGGCCGACGAGCAGATCCTGCAGTACTTCCGAGCCCCCGAACAGCACCTCACGCTTGTCGGCGAAGTGCCGGAAGAACGTGCGCTCGGTGAGCCCGGCCCGCTTGGCGATCTCCGCCACCGTGGTCTGTTCGTACCCTCGCTCGACATAGAGCTCCAGCGCGGCCTGCGCCAGCCGGTCCCTCCCGTTCGGCTCCCATCGACTCATGCCGCAGATCCTACGCGATGACAGTGACTGCCGTCAGATGTTACGGTGACGACGACAGTCACTGACATCAATGGCGTCGGCCGTCCGGGTGCAGCTCCTGAACCCTGAACCCCGAACCGGGACGCCGGAAATCCGGAGGTTCTCCCATGCGTGTCTTCGTCACCGGAGCGTCGGGCTTCATCGGCTCGGCCGTCGTCGCCGAACTCATCGGCGCCGGACACCAGGTCACCGGGCTCGCCAGGTCGGACGCCTCGGCCGCCGCGCTCACCGCGATGGGGGCCGGGGTGCACCGCGGCGACCTCGGTGACACGGACAGCCTGCACGCCGGGGCTGCCGCGTCGGACGGGGCGATCCACCTCGCGTTCATCCATGACTTCTCGCAGCACGAGAACGCTGTACGTGTCGATCTGCGCGCCATCGAGACGCTGGGCGCCGCGCTGGAGGGATCGGGCCGCCCGCTGGTCATCGCATCCGGCACGCTCGGGCTTCCGGCCCTGGGCCGGGTGGCGACGGAGAAGGACATGCCCGCACCGGACTCACCCCGGACGGCCGCGGCGGATGCGGCGCTCTCCCTGTCCTCGCGCGGTGTCCGCTCGTCCGTCGTACGTCTTGCCCCCTCGGTGCACGGGGAGGGGGACCACGGCTTCGTACCGGTGCTGATCGCCACCGCACGGGAGAAGGGCGTCTCCGGGTATGTGGGGGACGGGTCCAACGAGTGGCCGGCGGTGCACCGGCTCGACGCCGCACGGCTCTTCCGGCTGGCTCTGGAGAAGGCCCCGGCGGGCTCCGTGCTGCACGGGACCGGCGAGGAGGGCGTGCCGGTCCGCACCATCGCCGAGGTGGTCGGCCGCCATCTCGGGCTTCCGGTGGCCTCCGTCGCCCCCGGGGACGCGGCCGGGCACTTCGGCTGGCTGGGCGGTGCTCTCGGGGCCGGTGTCCCGACGTCGAGCAGCCTGACGCGTGAACTGCTGGGCTGGCAGCCCGAGCACCCCGGACTCGTGGCGGACCTCGAAGAGGGGCACTACTTCGGCGTCCGGACCGCCTGACGGTCTTTCCGGCGTCCGGCCGCGGTCAGGGTTCGCCCAAGTGGTACACGGGTGACACGCCCGCGCAGCACCGGCTTAACACGGCTGCGGCAGATTGGTGGATGCCGGAGGGGAGACCCCCGGCACCACGAACGGCGTCACGGACCTCCGGAGCGGCTCCCGGCCTCCAGGACGCCATGGACGCGGCAACCCGGCCCTGACCCGGACCCGCGTCCCTCGCGGGGACCGTCGTCGTCCCGCCCCCCGGTCCGCCGGGGGTGCGACGGCCCCCGCGATTCTCCCCGTGGTCGCGTGGTCCCCGGTGATTTCCCGGGTTGTCTCGCGTGGCCCCCCGCGGCCCCACGATCCTGCGACCTGTGGTCCCTGCCCCCGATTCCCCCGACCTCCTGGCACGGCGGCAGGGCGTACGCGGGACCGGCGCCGCCAGTCAGCCCCCGCCAGCCAGCCCCCCCGTCAGCCGGCCCCCCCGGCGACCTCACCCCTCCCAGTCGGATCCCGACGAGGACGGCGACGGCTTCGAGCGGCTGCGCAGATGCCGGAACAGGCCGCCGTCCCGGGCGGCGTGGACCGTATTGACGCCCACGATCCCCAGCCAGGTGACGATCAGCCCCGGCAGCTCCGCGTTGATCACCGCGATCGCCGACAGCGGGACGGCCAGGATCATCGTGACGATCCCGAACCCGAACCGTTCGCCGAAGCCGCTCTCGGGCTGCTGCGGGCGGCTGCTGCCCCGGGCGACGACCATCTGCTGCTCGGCCATCTGCCGGCGCACCCGGCGGTCCACCGTGCCGTCGAGCCGCTGCTCGACCTTCTCCAGGAACGATTCGACCAGGGCCGAGTCGTAATCCTCGCCCAGTTCCCTGCGGGCGTGCAGGGCGGCGTCGAGTTCCTTCTTCAACTCCTGGTCGCTGGCTTCCATGGTGTCCACGGTATGAATCCGGGGCCGGGGAGGCAGTGGTGCTAACCCCCCAATCCGCAGGGGTACTTCCACCCCCCCAGGATCCGTACCGCGTACCGCCCTACGGGGAAGGCACCCGCTCCGGTACGGGGTCGGCGGCCGGGGCCAGGATGGTGGCCTCCGGGATGTGCGCGGTGTTGCGCCGCGCCAGCACCCAGTACACCGCCGCCGGGACCACGAGCCCCACGATCCAGGAGATGTCCGCGCCGCCGAGGTGGCTGACCAGCGGGCCGGTGTAGAAGGACGTGGCGAGGAAGGGGAACTGGGCGACCAGGCCGATTCCGTAGACCAGCAGGGCGTCCCAGCGCCAGGCGCCGTAGCGGCCCTTCGGGTCGGAGAGGGCCGGGATGTCGTAGCGCTCGCGGGAGACCAGGTAGTAGTCGACCAGGTTGATCGCCGACCACGGTGTGAAGAAGGCCAGCAGGAAGAGCAGGAAGTCCTTGAAGGAGTCGAGGAAGCTGTCCTTGCCCGCCAGCGCCACCACCGTGCCGGCCACCATGATGACCAGGATGTAGAGGGAGCGGCCGCGCGGGGTGAGGGTCTTCTGGCCGCGGAAGCCGCTGATGCTCGTCACCATCGACATGAAGCCGCCGTACGTGTTGAGCACGTTGATCGTGAGCTTGCCCAGCGCGATGACGAAGTAGAGGAGCGAGGCCATCAGACCGGTGCCGCCCAGGCCCACCACATAGCCGACCTGGCTGTTCAGGAAGGCGTCGCCCGCGGTCGCCGCCACCAGGACGCCGAAGGTCATCGACCACTGCGAGCCGAGTGTCGTACCGCCGAGCGTCCACCAGAACGTGGCGCGGCCACTGGTCGTACGGGGCAGATAGCGCGAGTAGTCCGCCACATACGGGCCGAACGCCAGCTGCCAGGAGGCCGAGAGCGAGATCGCGAGCAGGAACAGCGGGAACGAGAAGCTGTGGTCGTGCAGGACCGTTCCCAGGTCGATGCGGTCGAGCAGCCGGATCCCGAGGTAGATGAAGGCGATGGCGCAGATGATGCTCGCCACCCGGCCCAGAGTGTGGATCACCCGGTAGCCGATGGTGGCCACGGCGGCGGTGATCACCGCGAAGACGACGATCCCGGTGGTGTCCCCGAGGTGGGTCAGCTTGCCCACCGCCTGGCCCGCCAGGACCGTACCGCTGGCGAAGAACCCGACGTACATCAGGATCACCAGGGCCAGCGGCACCACCGCGCCCTTGACGCCGAACTGCGCCCGGGACGAGATCATCTGGGGCAGCCCGAGCCGTGGGCCCTGCGCCGAGTGGAGGGCCATCACCGCCCCGCCCAGCAGATTGCCGAGCAGCAGCCCGACGATCGACCAGAGCGCGCCGCCGCCGAAGACCACGGCGAGCGCCCCGGTCACGACGGCGGTGATGTGCAGATTCGCGCCCACCCAGAGGGTGAACTGGGAGAAGGCGCTGCCATGGCGCTCCTCGTCGGGGACGACATCGATCGACCGCTGTTCCACCAGGCCTGCCACCGGACGGCCTCCCTCTCACCACTGCGTTGCCCACGCGGGCCGGTAGGTGTGCCGACCGCGATGTATCGATCTATGCAGAGTGTGTCGTGATGAATGGAAGGTCAATAGGTCCAGGTCAATTAGCTGCTTCTTCAGGCCGCCGAACTGTCCATTGGGCGTAGTTCGTCCGCATATGAGACGGAAATTCGACGCATCAGACCGTCGTCGCTGATGTCGTACTGGCCGAGCCGCCAGAGCGGCGGCGAGTACGCGTGGATCGAGACCGCGTCATCGGTCGCCCCGGTCAGCCGGTGGATGTGGTCGGGGCCGAAGCAGAAGGAGGTGCCGGCGCCGACGGCCGTCGCGAGGTGCTGGCCGCCGATGCGCGGGTTCGACTCGGTCAGTACGCCCTGGATCACCCGGACCGCACCCGACGAGATGTCGTGGTCGTGCCAGCCGGTGTCGTTCTGCCGGGTCCAGCAGAGCAGCCAGATGTCGACGTACTCGTCACGGTGCAGTGAGGCGTAGTGCCGCTCGGTGTCCGAGAAGGCGACCTCGGAGCGCCACAGCTCGGGGCGGGTGGCCAGGTCGTCCACCAGGGACTGGAGTTCACGCTTGTCGAGGGCGCGGTCGGGCAGTGCGGCGTCGTAGGTCACGGGGTTGCTCCGTTCAGGAGGCGGGCGGGGTTGGTCGCGCGCAGCGCGTGGAGGGCGGCTTCGGCGCCGAGGTCGGGGGTTACGGGACCGGGGGGTGCGGTGCGTGGCGGCTTGTTGGAAGGGTGGTGGTGGGTGGCGGGATCGAGAGGTGTGGCGCGCAGCGCCTCGTTGGGAGGGTGGTGGTGGGTGGCGGGGCGGGCGTACGGGCGGTCGCTGCCGTTCACGACTCCGTCGATGCCGACCACCCGGACCAGGCTGTCCACGGCCCGGGTGCCGTACGAGGAGGTCTCGTAGAAGACGTCGCGGTCGCCCGCGCCCCGGCCGCCGCCCCGGGCCGCGAGCCGCTCGCCGTGCAGCGGGGCGAGGCCCGCCAGGGCGGCGAAACAGACCCGCAGCCCGGGGTGGCGCGGTCGGCCGAACGCGCGGAAGGCGAACCAGGACGCGTGCAACTGCTGGACGTACGGCACCAGCGCCGGCCACCACGGCGGGGTGCCGGGGCCGCCTGGCGGCGCCGCGCCCGGGTGGACGAAGAGCGGCCGGCCCGCGCGGCTGAGGGCGTCGAGCAGTGGTGTGCAGTGCGCCCAGCCCGCCTCGTCCTGGAGCGCGGTCGCGGGCAGCTGGAGACCCACGCACCCCCGGTCCAGGGCGCGGGCCAGCACTTCCGGGTCCGGTGCGACGAGCCCGGCCGACGCCCATACGCCGAAGGGTGCCGGAAGGGCCAGGGCGCCGTCGTGGAAGGCGGCGAGCAGCGGGTCCGCCTCGGCGGGCGGCAGGTACTCGATGCCGAGCGGACTGGAGAGCGAGACGAGCGCGAGGCCGAGCCCGTCGGCACGGGCCAGTGCGGTGCGGGCCGCGATGTCGTGATCGGCCGGATCGACCTCGTACGGCGGCTCGCCTCGCAGATGGAGGGTCCAGCCGTCCAGGTACGGGGCGGTGGTCCGGGCGCGCAGCAGGGCGGTGAAGGCCGGTGGCCAGAGGTGCTGGTGGACGTCTACGTGCAAGGCCGACCTCGGGTCGAAGGGAAGTGAAGGGAAGTGAAGCGGTTAACTGATGCGCTTAAGTGAAGCGGTTAACCCCTTGCGGCGTCAAGATGGGGCGGCAGGATGAGGCAGTAAGGCGCGATGTCGGGGAGCGGCACCGGGGCGCGGGTAGGCTTCCTCCATGGCCAGGCCGAGCAAGCGCACCACCCTCCGCGAGGTGGCTGAGGCCACCGGCCTCTCCACTGCCGCCGTCTCGTACGCGCTGCGCGGCAAGCAGGTGTCCAAGGAGACCGAGGAGCGGGTCCGCAAGGCCGCCGCCGAGCTGGGCTATGAGGCGGACCCCATCGCCCGCGCCCTCGCCAGCGGCCGTACGAGCATGGTCGGCGTCATCGCCGGTGACCTCCAGGACCTCTGGCAGCAGCAGCTGATGGCGGCCATAGGGCGCGAACTCCTGGCGGGCGACCGCTATGCGCTGATCCTCGACGCGGGCGGCGACCCCCGGCGGGAACTGGTCCTCGCCAAGCAGCTCAGGGACCAGCGGGTGGACGGTCTGCTCGTCTCGCCCGTCGACCCCTCGGCCGAGGGGTGGGCGAAGATCGCGGACGCGGTCCCCGTGGTCTCCGTCGGCGACTCGCTCCAGCGGGCCAGGACCGCCGGGGAGGTGCTCTTCGACAACCGCGCCGGGATCGACGCGGTGCTCGGATACCTGGCACGGCTCGGGCACCGCCGGGTGACGGTGCTGACCCCGACCGGGCCGAGCACCCCCGACCGCCCTGCCGACGTCTATGTGCGCGAGGCCGCGGAACGGCTCGGTCTCGACGTCGAAGTAGTGCCGTGCGCACAGGAGTTGGGTGAGGCGACCGGGGTGGCGCGCGGGGTCGTGCGTGGGGTGGTGGACGGTGGCTCCACCGCGGTCTTCTGCTTCTCGGACTCGATCGCGTACGGGGTGTACGCGGCGGTCGCCGAGGCGGGCCTGGTGATCGGCCGGGACCTGTCGGTGGTCGGCTTCGACGACCACCCGGTCTCCCGGGTGCTGACGCCCGCGCTGACCACCCTGGACTGGGGGCTCGCGGAGATCGCGGCGGAGGCGGCGCGGCTGGCTGTGGCGGCGATCGAGGGGCGGCGGGTGCGGCGCAAGCGGATTCTGTGTGCGCCTCGCCTGGTGGAGCGCGGGTCGGCTGCGGGGGCGCTGCCCCCGGGCCCCGGGGCATCAAGCGCCGGCCGGGCTTGACGTGTGGCCTCAAACGCCGGCCGGGCTTGTTCTGGGCTGGGGTCTGCCCTCTGGCGCCGGCTGGGCTTGATTTGGGCTGGGGTCTGCCCTCTGGCGCCGGCCGGGCTCGTTTTTGCTGAGGTCTGCGCTCAAGCGCCGGCCCCGCTTGTCGCAAGGGGGCTGATGCGGGCTGACGGGCCAGGGGCCCGGTGGAGGCGGGCGCCGTGGCAGCCGTCAGCTGCCGATGGTCTTCCAGAAGCCGCACTGGTGTTCCTGGGCGAGATCGGCCGGTTCCGTCTTCCCCGGTTGCAGCGTCTGGACATGCTCGCCGGTTCCGAACCGGGGCCAGGGGGCCGCGCCGTGGCCGTTCGGGTTGCCCGTGCGGGCGAACTGGGCCCAGTAGCGCACCATCGTGTCCGCGAGCCGGTGCTGAGCGGGTGTGGCCGGGCCGGGGAGCTGCTCGTCGGTGAAGAGATACTGCAACTCGCTGCCGTGGAACGCCCCGGTGGGGAAATCGGGTTTCTTGAGGGTGCTGAACCAGGGGGCCCGGGCGTCGTCGAACTCGTAGGCATAGGTCGGCACTTGACGGTTCAGGGTCCGGTCCCGATCGAGGACCGTGCACCCCCAGGCCCAGTCGCTGACGACGGTGGACAGCGCCTCGCCGGGGGACCGGAAGCGGCCGACGGGGTAGCGGGCCAGGACGCGGGCCGCGTCGGCCGGGGTGAAGAGCGTCCGGATCTGCTGCCGGTAGGCGGCGTCGGTCGTCCTCCGGCCGGTCGCGGCTTCGATGGCCGCGGTGAAGAGGCGGTGTTCGTCCCGGGTGGTTCCCTGGATGACGGGGACCCGGTTGAAGTGGCCGGTGGCGAAAGCCTTTTCCGGGCTCACGGGCAGGATGCCGCCGCCGACCGCCGGTCCCGACCCGAGTCCGTAGTCGGACCACTTGGCGAGTTCCGCCACGGGTACGGCGCGCAGACAGGCTGCTGCTGTGCGGGGGGCGGAGCAGCCGACCTTGGCCGCTACGTCGAGCCCGTGCCGCTCGCGCTCCGCGCGCGGCAGCGGGAACCAGGTCGCCGGACCCGGTGACCACTTGCGTCCTGTGCACTGGGCGCTCTGCAGAATCGCCTTCTGGAAGAGGCCCGCCGACCCGGGCGCCACGAGATGCGCGCAGACGCTGGTACCGCCGGCCGACTCACCGAAGAGCGTGACGTTCGCCGGATCGCCGCCGAATGCCGCCGCGTTGCGCCTCACCCACCGCAGCGCGGCCTGCTGGTCCTCCAGGCCGAAGTTGCCCGACAGGTGCCTCGCCGGACCGTGGTCGAGCGCGGGGTGGGCGAGGAATCCGAAGACACCGAGCCGGTAGTTGAAGCTCACCACGATCACCTTGCCCATGGCGGCCAGGCGCTGTGCGTCGTAAAGGCTCCCTGCGCCATTGATGAAGCCGTTGCCGTGGATCCACACCATCACCGGCAAATCGCGGGCGCTGCCGCGCACCGGCGTGGTGACGTTCAGATAGAGGCAGTCCTCACTGCTGCTCTGCTGGTCGATGAGGCCCGCTGCCTGTGCGCACCGGTTGCCGGGCCCTGTGGCGTTCCGTACGCCTGACCAGGACGCGGCCGGCCGGGGTGACGCCCAGCGCAGCCGCCCGACCGGCGGGGCGGCGTAAGGGATGCCCTGGAACATCCGGGTGTTTGCGCCGAGGCGTCCCTCGACCAGGCCGGTGTCCGTCCTGACCACGGGGGCGGGGGCGCTCCGGCCTCCCCCGGCGTGACGCGCTGCCTGTGAGCTTCCGGCTGCGCCGCTGATCATGGCGCCGCAGAGCAGGACGGTCAGCAGGGCCCGCAGGCGCGACCGCACCGTGACCTGCCGACGGCGGTGCGCCGGTAAGAGATCCTGACGTAGGGAAGACACCGATGTTCACATCCTCAGAGAGTTCGTGTGTGGCCCACACGAATATAAAGTGTGGGGCACCCACAAAGTCAATGCCCCGTGGACGGAACAGTGCCCCTGTGGACGAGACATGGAGATGAGTGAGCCCGATGCCGACAAGTGACGACGAGCGGCTGCCACCCGGCCTCGCCCTGGCGTGGGGGCTGCCCGTCAAGACGGGGCGGCTGGGCCGGAAGCCCTCGCAGAGCGTCGAGGGAATCGTCGAAGCAGCGGTCGGGCTGGCCGACGAGAAAGGCTTCGCGGCCCTGTCCATGCCGAACATCGCCAAGCGGGTGGGGCTCACCGCCAACGCGGTCTACCGGTACGTCAGCTCGCGGGACGAACTGCTGGTGCTCGCAGCCGAGACCGCGTGGGGACCGGCGCCTGACCTGGAAACCGGCACGGGCCGGTGGCGGGCCGCCGCCGCCAGGTGGACCAGGGCGATGATCGAGCGCTGCGACACCCATCCATGGCTGCCCGACCTGCCCATCCGCGGAGCGCCCGCGACCCCGAACCTGCTGCGCTGGACAGAAGTACTGCTGGAAGCGCTCACCGGCGCCGGGCTGAGCTCCGCCGAATCGCTGCGGTGTGCGCTGTTGCTCGACGGCTACGCGCGGCGCATCGCCAGTGCCCGCCGGGACGTGCGCGACAGCAGTGCGGCGCCGGTCGAGTCGGCCGCTGTCGCACGGTTCCTCCAACCGCTCCTGCACGAGCACGGATATCCGATTCTGGCGTCCATGATGGCGCACCACGAATACGACGACGAGGTCGGCGACGATGACGTGGAGTTCGGTCTGACCCGGATCCTGGACGGAATCGAGGTCCTGATCGCCCGACGGACGCAAGACCGCTGAACTGCGGCTCGACCAGCGTGACATGGCTTCTCAATCGCCGGACGGATCCAAGCCCGTCCGGCGATTGAGGACCGGGGATTGAGAGGCCGGGGCCCGGGGCGGCGCCCCGGGAGGGTGGCTCCGTTACGCCGTCACCTTGTGCTGCTTCAGCCACGCGTCCGCGACCCTGTCGGGGTCCTTCTTGTCCTTGTCGACCAGGCGGTTCAGCTGCGTCAGCTCCTCCGTCGTCAGCGCGTTGCCCAGCAGGGCCAGCGCCTTGCGGACCTTGCCGTCCGCCTTGCGGGCGGCGATCAGCGGGACGACGTGCTGGGCGGGCACCAGATGCTTCGGGTCCTCCAGGACGACCCACTTGTTCGCCGCGACGTCCACGTCCGTCGTGAAGACATTGGCGACGTCCACATCGCCCTTCTTGAGCGCGCCCTTGACCAGCGGCCCCGACGAGTCCAGCGCCTTGAACTCCTTGAACTCCACGCCGTACTGGTCCTTGAGGCCGACCACCCCCACGACCCGCTTCTTCATCTCGGCCGCGGCGCCGAACACCAGCTTCCCGTTGGCCTTTCTGAGGTCGGCGAGGGTCTTGAGACCGTACTTGTCGGCCGTCTCACGCGTCACCGCGAAGCTGTCGCGGTCCTCGGCCGCCGCGTACGGCAGCACCTCCAGGCTCGCGGGCAGCACGGCGGCCAGCGCGTTCTGCATCGCGCCCGCCTCCGTCTCGGTGGCCTTCTTGTTCAGATAGAGCAGCAGACTGCCCTGGTACTCCGGGAGCAGATCGATGTCGCCCCCCTTCAGCGCGGGGACGATGATCTCGCGGGAGCCCAGGTTGGGTTTGACCGTGGCCTTGATGCCCGCGGCCTTGAGGGCCCCCGCGTACAGATAGCCGAGTATCTGGTTCTCGGTGAAGTTGGCGGTGCCGATGACCAGCCCGCCCGAGCTGCTCCCCGAGTCGCCGCCGGATCCGCCCCCGTTGAGGGACGTGATGCCGGACGAGCAGGCGGCGAGCGCGGGTGCGGATGCGCCGGCCAGCAGGGCGGTGAGTGCGGTACGTCGGTTCATCTCGGGTCTCCAGAAGTCAGCGGGCGGTGTCGGGTCGGCCGCGCAGCAGCAGCCGCTGCACCCCGCCCAGGGCGAGGTCGGCGAGGACGGCGAGGACGGCGACGAGCACCGCGCCGCCGAGCACCTGCACCAGATCGCGCTGGGCGAGCCCGTCGAATACGTACCGGCCGAGTCCGCCGAAGCTGACATAGGCGGCGATGGTGGCGGTGGCCACGACCTGGACGGTCGCCAGCCGGATGCCGGTCATGATCAGGGGCAGCGCGAGCGGGAGTTCGACCTGCCAGAGGACCTGGTGGCCGCGGAGCCCCACGCCCTTCGCCGCGTCCTTGACCTCCGGGTCGACGGCGGCCATGCCCGCGTACGTATTGGTGATGATCACCGGTACGGCGAGGGCGACTAGCGAGACGTACACCGGCCAGATCGAGAGCCCGCCCGCCAGGAAGACCAGGGTCACCAGGCCGACGGTGGGCAGCGCACGGCCGAAGGACGCCAGGTTGACCGCGATGAACGCACCGCGTCCGGTGTGGCCGATCAGCAGCCCGACGGGGAGCGCGATGACGGCGGCGACGAGGGTGGCGAGCAGCGAGTACTGCAGATGCTCGACCAGCCGGTGCGCGATGCCTTCCGAGCCGGACCACTGGGCGGAGCTGGTCAGCCAGGACGCGAGGTTCTTGAGGAGTTCCAGCATGGGTCAGGCGCCCCTCTTCATGGAATGGCGCTGCCTGGCCCAGGGCGTGCAGAGCCACTGGACGGTGACGAGCACCGCGTCCGCCACCAGGGCGAGCAGCAGGGTCAGGACCACCCCGGCGACGACCGGGGTGGGGTAGTTGCGCTGGAAGCCGTCGGTGAAGAGCTGGCCGAGGCCGCCGTATCCGATGTAGCTGGCGACGCTCACCAGCGAGATCGACATCACCGTGGAGACCCGGATCCCCGCCATGATCACCGGGAGCGCCAGCGGCAGTTCCACGGTGAGCAGGGTGCGCAGCGGCCGGGTGCCCATGGCGGTGGACGCCTCGCGCACCCGGGCGGGCACCGCGTCCAGTCCCTCGACGGTGTTCCGTACGAGCACCACCAGCGTGTACGCGGTCAGTCCGGTGATCGCCGTCGTCCGGGTGAGCCCGGTGATCGGCAGCAGCAGGACGAAGAAGGCCAGCGAGGGGATGGTGTAGAGGATGTTGGAGAGGCCGAGTACGAAGCCGCGCAGCGCCCGCACCCGGTGGGCCAGGACCGCCAGCGGGAGCGCGATCAGCAGGCCGATGAGGACGGCGGGCACCGCGGTGGAGAGATGGTCGGCGGTGAGGTGCGCCATCTCGCCCGTGTGATCGGGGAACCAGCCCCAGTCGACGGTCATGCGGCGGTACCGGAGTCCGTGGGGGCGCCGTCTGCGGGGGTGCCGTCCGCAGAGGTAGCGGAGTCCGTGGCGGCCCCCGGGGCTGCGGGGGTGCCGGAGTCCGCGGGGATGCCGGAGTCCGCGGTGGTGGCCGGGGCCGTGGTGGTTCCGGAGTCCGTGGTGGCTCCCGGGTTCGCGGTGGTGCCCGACGCTGTGAGGGCGCCGGTGGCTCCCGCGGTCAGATGGGCCTCGCCCGCGCGGTCGTGGATGGCGTCACGGGAGGTGACGCCGGTCAGGGTGCCGGCGGCGTCGACCCGGGCCACCAGGCCGGCCGGGGAGGCGACGGACTCGTTGAGCGCGGAGAGCAGCGAGTCGCTGTCGCGCAGCGCCCGGACGGGGAGCAGCGGGGCGTCGCCCGCGGTCCCGGCCGCCGGGGCGTTGTCCGTGTCGAGCCAGCCCAGCGGCTTGCCGTCGGCCGATGTCACCAGCTGCCAGCGGCCCGTCCGCAGCGCGTCGGATATCCGCTCGTCGGCGCGGACGGCCGGGGCGGTGGCCTGGGGTATCCCGCCGAGCGTGGAGAGCGACAGCAGCTTCAGCCCGCGCTCGGCGCCCAGGAAGTCCGCGACGAAGTCGTCGGCGGGCCGGGCGAGCAGTTCGGCGGGCTCGGCACACTGGACGAGATGGCCGCCGGTACGGAAGACCGCGATGCGGTCGCCGAGCCGGACGGCCTCGTCTATGTCGTGGGTGACGAAGACGATGGTCTTGTTCAGATCCTTCTGCAGCCGCAGCAGCTCGTCCTGGAGCTGGGTGCGGACCACCGGGTCCACGGCGCCGAACGGCTCGTCCATCAGCAGCACCGGCGGGTCCGCCGCGAGCGCGCGGGCCACCCCGACGCGCTGCTGCTGGCCGCCGGAGAGCTGGTGCGGGTAGCGCTTGCCGGTGTCGGCGTTCAGCCCGACCGTCTCCAGCAGCTCCGCCGCGCGGGCCCGCGCCTTTCTGCGGCCCCAGCCGAGCAGCAGCGGGACGGTGGCCACGTTGTCCAGGACCGTCCGGTGCGGGAAGAGCCCGGACTGCTGGATGACGTAACCGATACCGCGCCGCAGCTCGGCGGCGTCCGCTTCGAGGATGTCCCTGCCCGCCAGGCGGATCGTGCCCGACGACGGGTCGACCATGCGGTTGATCATGCGGAGCGTGGTGGTCTTGCCGCACCCGGACGACCCGACGAGGACCGTGATCTGTCCTTCCGGCATGTCCAGGCTGAGGTCGTGGACCGCTGTGGTGCCGTTCGGGAAACGTTTGTGCACGGCGTCGAATTTGATCATCGGTCATCCCTTGCCCGACTGCATATGGTCATGCAGAGTTCTCGGTGTCTGAATAATTTGTCAATGGGCTGCGATAGAACACCGGTGACGCCGGTCCATCAGGCAAGACCGAATGTCGGAAAAAGGAGGCGTTCGCGCATGATGTCGTACCGCACGGTGGAGACCCAGACCGGCATCGTGGTCCTCGACGGTGAGTCCCTTCCGGTCGCCGATGTGGTCCGGCTCGCCCGCGGTACGGCCAAGCCCGTACCCGGAAACGAAGCGATGAAGCGCGCCGAACAGTCCTGGGACGCGGCCCGTGAGCTCGCCGCGTCCGGCCGCGTGTACGGACGCTCCACCGGTGTCGGCGCCAACCGTAACGAGTCGGTGCCGTCCGAGGCCGCCGCCGACCACGGACTGCGGCTGCTGCGCTCGCACGCCGGGGCGATAGGCGACCCGCTGCCGGGCCACGAGGTCAGGGCCATGCTGGCGGTGCGGGCCAACCAGTTGCTCGCCGGAGGGGCCGGGCTGCGGCCCACCGTCGTCACCGCGCTCTGCGAAGCCCTGGAGTCCGGCGCCCACCCCGTCGTCAACGCCTTCGGCTCGGTCGGGACCGGCGACATCGCGGCCCTCGCCCAGATGGGCCTCGCGCTGGCCGGTGAACACCCCTGGCAGGGCGGCCGGGCGCCCGCGGCGCTGAGCCTCGACAACAACGACGCCCTCGCCCTGATCAGCAGCAACGCCCTCACCCTCGGCCAGGCCGCGCTCGCACTCGACGAGCTGCGCGCCCTGGTCGACGCCACCCAGGTGGTGGCGGCGCTCTCGCTGCTCGCCGTGGACGGCTCGTTCGAGGCGTACGCGGAGCCGGTGCACGCGGCCCGCCCGCACCCCGGTTCGTACGCCGTCGCCGCCCGCAGCCGCCGCCTCCTCGGCGCACCCGAACGGCCCACCCCGCCGCTCGGCCGCATCCAGGACCCGTACGGCTTCCGCTGTGTCCCGCAGATCCACGGACCCGCGCAGGACGCGGCCGACCTGCTGGAGCGCACCATCGCCGTGGAGATCAACGCGGCTGCCGAGAACCCGCTGATCCGTGCGTCGGACATGGCCGCCTACCACCACGGCGGCTTCTACATGGCCCAACTGGCCCTGGCGCTCGACCATTTCAGGCTTGCCCTCACCCAGACCGCGCGGCTCTCCACCTCGCGGCTCTCCGCGCTGAACGAGCCCGGCTTCACCCGGCTCAGGCCCTTCCTCGCGGACGGCGAGGCGGCCTCGTCGGGCGTGATGATCCTGGAGTACGCGGCCGGGGCGGCCCTCGGTGAGCTGAGCGCGCTCTCCGCACCGGCCTCGCTCGGGCATGCCGTCCTCTCCCGCGGTGTCGAGGAGCAGGCCAGCTTCGCCTCGCTGGCGGCCCGTCAGGCGCTGCGGGCCGGACGGGCGTACCGCTATGTCGTGGGCTGCGAACTGGTCGCCTCGGTAAGGGCGTTGCGTCAGCGGGAGCTGCGTATCGACCCCGATCTTCCGGTTGGCCGCGCCTTCGCCCTGGCGGACGCCACGCTCGACCCGGACGTCGCGGACCGGCCGCTCACCGACGACGTGGAGACGGCCGCCGCGCTGCTCGACCGGTTCCATGACCTCTGAGGCGGACGGGCCTTCCGCGGCCGGTACCTCTCCCGGGCGGACGGCCCACCGGGGGCGGACCACGCTCCCCGGCGGACGGCTGCCAGGGGCGGGCGGTTCAATGAACTCTGATGTGGATGCGGAACTTGAGGGGGACGACGGCATGAGCGACAGCCCGGCCGCACGGCTGCAACAGCTCTTCGAAGGGCACCGGCTGACACCGACCCAGCGGCGCATCGCGCACTGCATGGTGCGGCAGGCAGCCGAGGCGCCCTTCCTCTCCTCGGTCGAACTGGCCGAACTGGCCGGGGTCAGCCAGCCGTCCGTCACCCGGTTCGCGGTGGCGCTCGGCTTCGACGGCTACCCGGCGCTGCGCCGCCATCTGCGGGAGGTCGCCCCGGCCGGCCGCGAGGCGGACGACGACAGCCTCAACGAGTACCAGCAGGCCGTCCACGCCGAGATGGAGAATCTGCGCCAGCTCGCCGAGATACTGGCCGATCCCTCCCTGGTGGAGCGCGCGGGCCGGCTGCTCGCCCAGTCCCCTTCCCTGCCGGTACTCGGGCTGCGCGCGGCCTCCTCGCAGGCCAGGGGCTTCGCGTACTTCGCGGCCAAGGTCCACCAGGACGTACGGCTGCTGGACGAGGGCGGCACGATGCTGGCCGACCGTATCGACGCCTCGGTACGGGCGGGGGCCACGGTGCTGCTCTGCTTTGCGCTGCCCCGCCACCCGCGTGAGGTGGTCGAGGCGCTCGCGTACGCCCAGTCGGCCGGGCTGACCGTGGTGACGGTCGCCGACTCGGCCTTCGCGCCGGTCGCCCGGCACAGCGACATCCTGATCCCGGCGGCGGTCGGCACCGGGCTGGCCTTCGACACGGTGTGCGGGCCGATGCTGCTGGGGCGGGTCCTCCTGGAGGCGATGTGCGACGACCTGCCGGATGCCCAGTCCCGGCTGGAGGAGTTCGACGCGCGGGCGGCGGCGCGGGGGCTGTTCATGGAGTAGCCGGGCTGTTCACGGAGTGACGGAGCAGCTGTCTCCGTGGCCTGTGCGGCCCCGGTGGCTTCTCACGGCGTACTCAGAAACCGTCGCTAATCTCCGCCCGGTCCGGAGCAGACGAGCGAGGGAGTACGCGACGTGGGGCGCGGCAGTGCGCAGACGCAGACGCAGACAAAGGGGCGGGGCCGGGAACGGCGGCCGGACCGTCCGGGGAAGAGCCGGCCGCGGACCGTGGCGAGGGTCGCGGTGCTGGTACGGGCCGGGGCCGCCCCGATGGGGTGGCTGGGGCTGGTGGCCGCTGCCGCCGGGATGCTGCCGCCAGGACTGACCGGGCGCAGGATCGGAGTGCTCGCCGGGGCCGCGCTCGCGCTGATCACCTGCGCGGTGGTCGCCCTGGTCCGCAGGCGCAGATTCGTCCATCTGGCGAAGTCGCCCGTGCGGGCGGGCCGGTCCGACTTCCTCCAGGACCGGCGGGTGACGGTACGGAACTGGCGGCGCGCCCACCGCTGGTGGCTGCTGGCCGCCTTCGTCGCGGCGCTCGGCTCGTCGTTCGCGCTGCCGGCCGCGGGCGGGCTGGTCCTCGCCGGAGCGGGGGCCGGACTCTGGCTCAGGGCGGTACGGCTCGGCCGCCGCGAACGCGCGGACGATCTGCTCCTCTGGGTCCGTACCGACTGGATCGCGCGGGGCCCCGCCGGGAAACCGGTCAGGGGCTACAGCTCGACGGGTGTCCTCGCGGGCGACGCCGCACCCGGCGGGGCACGGCGTCGCTGACGGGGCCGGGCACGGCCGGTCACACCTCCAGGCCGGCCTCGATGTTCTTCAGCTGGTGGCGGGCCATCGCGAGGTTCGAACGGGACTTGTCCAGCGCCAGATAGAGGAAGAGGCCGTTGTTCCCGCGGCCCTTGAGCAGCCGGATCAGGTGGTACTGCCCGCCCAGCGTGATCAGGATGTCCTCGATCTCGTCCTTGAGGCCGAGGTGCTCCATCGTCCGCACCTTGGCACGCACCACGTCCGTGTTCCCGGCCGCGGCCACGGCGAGATCGAGGTCCTTGCGGCCGCCGAGCGTGCCGAGGGCCATTCCGCTGGTGTAGTCGACGAGCGCCACCCCGATGGTGCCCTCGATCGAGTCCATCGCGTCCTTGAGTGCGGTTTCGGTGTTCGCCATGGGAGGCGTACTTCCTCTCTTCTTGTGAGCGTCTGAGCCGTGGGTGTCTGAGTCGTGGGTGTCTGAGTCGTGCGTGTCTGAGCCGTGGGTGTCTGAGCCGTGGGTGTCCCGGCCGGTGGTTTCCGGGGAGGCGCGGGGGCGGGTACGGGGGCGGCGGGCCCGGGAGTCGGCTCCCCGGGCGGGGCCGCCGGTCACGGGCTGTCCGCTCGTGGGCTGTCCGGCCGTGGGCTGTCCGGCCGGTCGAGGGCGCCGTTGACCAGCTCGCCGATCCGGGTGCTCGACCTGCGGGCCTCCAGATGCAGTCGGCCCACGTTGATACGAGGCTGGGCGAGCAGCGTGAGCACGGCGGACGGGCCTGCCGCGTACGTCGCCACATAGCCGTGCTCGCCACGGACCAGCAGCTCACGGAAGGCGCCCTGCCCGGTCGTCTCGGTCAGCCGCTGTGCGACCCCGAGGGCCGCCGCGGTGAGCGCGGCGACCGACTCGGCCTCGGCGGACGTGGTGTCCTGCGCGAGCACCAGGCCGTCGGCGCTGGCCGCGAGCGCCCCGCTGATCAGGGGCACCCGGACTCTCAACCGCCTTAGTTCGTCCAGCACTTCGGCCTCCGCGGACATCAGTTGTCTCCTCTCGGCGCGCTGCCGCAGAGCGCGGATCACAGCGTGGCCTCCAATGCGTCTCGCAGCCGGCGGAGCAGGGCGACATCCGGGTCCTGCGACACTTCCGCGACCGCGTCGGCGTACCGGGCGGGGACCGGGGACGGCTGCGGTACGGGGGCGTGCGGGGTCTCCACGGCGCCGGCGGCCGCGAGTCTGCGGATGTCGATGAGGGTGTGGAAGGCCGGACGGCCCAGCTCCCGGGCGATACCGGGCGGTGTGCGGACCCCGTCCACCAGGGCGAGCACGGCCCGCTGGCGCGGGGTGACCGGGACGACCGGGCTGCCGGGGTGGTTCCGGGCCCGTACCACCGGGGCGGTGTCGATGTCCGGGTACGGCCAGAGCCGGTCGAGCAGTTCCCGGCGGCGGGCGGCCTCCCGCTCCACCGCTTCGGCCGGGACCGGGTGCACGGTGCCGATCCAGTGGGCCACGCCGTAGCGGAAGCGGGAGGGGCCGCTGCTGGGGGCGAGTGCGAAGTACGCCGCGTCGTGCAGGGCGCCGATGTGGCAGATCTCCAGCTCGCCGTCGGTGACCTGGCCGCTCTCGACCAGGAACCGGCCCACCCGGCCGTGCGCCCCGGCCCGGTCCAGGGCCTGCCGCCAGCCCTCGGGACGCAACCGCCCCGACGCGGTCAGCAGGACGTCTATCCCGGGGGCGGCCGGGCTCTCCGCGTGCACCACCTGGCCGTCGACCAGATAGAGCGTGCCGCGGTCACGCAGCAGGGCGCCGGTGGCGCGTTCCCCCGCGAGGCGCACGAGCATGGGCGAGACGCCCGGGGGTCTGGGGCCTGTCGCGGTGGTCATCACAGCACCAGTCGCCCGGCCAGATCCCGCAGCCGTAATCGGGCGAGTGCCAGATTGCCCTCGTCGCGGTCGAGCCAGAGGTGCAGGAAGACACTGCTGTCGAAGGTCGTCTCGACGAAGCGCAGGATGTGGTAACCGGTGCGGTTGGTGACGATGACGTCCTCTACGGGAAGTCCCTCTCGGGGGAAGGATGTGGGGACTTCGGCGCCGGACGGTGCGCCGGGGCCCACGGTGCCTCCGGTCATGCCCGAAGTGTCCTCAGTCGTGCCCGCGGTACCCGTCGCCGTGCCCGCGGTGCCTCCGGTCGTGCCCGCAGCGGCCGGGGCGGGGGCGAACGCCGGGTGCTCGGCGGCCATCCGGGCCAGCTCCGCGGTCTCGGCCGCGGTCGTCTCGTGGTCCTTGTTCGGTGACTCGCCGATGGTGCCGAGAGCGAGCCCGCTGGTCCAGTCGACCACGGCGGCACCGAGGGAGCCGGGCAGCCGCATGGCTTCCAGCAGACACTCGTCGATTCCGGGCACGCGGAACTCCCCTCCCAGCGTGGTGCGCGTGACCGCGGGGGCGGCCGTGCGGCAGTGACGGCCAAGTTACGCAACGCTCAGCCTCCTGAGGGGAGTTCTGGCATTTTCCAGCGGAACATGCGCGACGGGATTAGGGTCCGCCTCCCGGCGGCGCGACCTCGTCGCGGGCCGCCCACAGGGCGGCGCCCGCACCGCCGCGTACTTCACGTACTTCACGTACTTCACGTACTTCACGTACTTCACGTACTTCACGGGGCCGGCGGGGTTGTTACGGAATGTGTTCAGACCGTTCCGGAACCCGCCCAAGACCCCGATGCGCAAGCCTTTCGCGCACCACGTGATCCGGCCAATCATCCGCCGGTACGGGTCCGGGGTGCCCCGGACGTATTGACTAGCTCTATTCACCTGGTCAAGATGTGAATAGTTCGTGCAACAGTGTGAGAACGAGGAGGCAGACCATGTCAGGACCCCGGCCGGTACGGGCACCGCGCGGTACGGAGCTGAGTGCCCTGGGATGGCAGCAGGAGGCCGCCCTCCGCATGCTCCAGAACAACCTGGACCCGGAGGTCGCCGAGCACCCCGACAAGCTCGTCGTCTACGGCGGCACCGGCAAGGCTGCCCGTGACTGGCGCTCCTTCGACGCCATGGTGCGCACCCTGCGGACGCTCAAGCAGGACGAGACGATGCTCGTCCAGTCCGGCCGCCCGGTCGGCGTGATGCAGACGCACGAGTGGGCGCCCCGGGTGCTGATCGCCAACTCCAACCTGGTGGGCGACTGGGCCAACTGGGAGGAGTTCCGGCGGCTCGAAGCCCTCGGTCTCACCATGTACGGCCAGATGACGGCCGGTTCCTGGATCTACATCGGCACCCAGGGCATCCTCCAGGGCACCTACGAGACCTTCGCGGCCGTCGCCGCCAAGCGTTTCAACGGCACGCTCGCCGGGACCATCACGCTCACCGCGGGGCTCGGCGGCATGGGCGGCGCCCAGCCGCTCGCCGTGACGATGAACGACGGCGTCGCGATCTGTATCGACGTCGACCCGCGCGCCATCGACCGCCGTATCGAGCACCGCTACCTGGACGTCCGGGCGAACTCCCTGGAGCACGCCCTCCAGCTCGCCGTCGAGGCGCGCGACGCCCGTAAGCCGCTCTCCATCGGCCTCCTCGGCAACGCCGCCGAGCTGCTGCCCCGGATGCTCGCCGAAGGCGCGCCGATCGACATCGTGACGGACCAGACCTCCGCGCACGACCCGCTCGCCTACCTGCCGGTCGGCGTCGACTTCGACGACATGGCCGCCTACGCCGCCGAGAAGCCCGCCGACTTCACCCAGCGCGCCCGTGAGTCGATGGCCCGGCACGTCGAGGCGATGGTCGGCTTCATGGACGCAGGGGCCGAGGTCTTCGACTACGGCAACTCCATCCGCGGCGAGGCCCAGCTGGCCGGTTACAGCAGGGCGTTCGACTTCCCCGGCTTCGTGCCCGCCTACATCCGGCCGCTCTTCTGCGAGGGCAAGGGCCCGTTCCGCTGGGCCGCGCTCTCCGGTGAGGCATCGGACATCCACAAGACGGACAAGGCGCTCCTGAAGCTCTTCCCGGAGAACGAGTCGCTGCACCGCTGGATCAAGATGGCCGGTGAGCGGGTCCACTTCCAGGGCCTGCCCGCCCGTATCTGCTGGCTCGGCCAGGGCGAACGCGACAAGGCCGGCGCCCTCTTCAACGACATGGTCGCCGACGGTACCCTCGCCGCCCCGCTGGCCATCGGCCGCGACCACCTCGACTGCGGCTCGGTCGCCTCTCCGTACCGCGAGACCGAGGCCATGCTCGACGGCTCCGACGCCATCGCCGACTGGCCGCTGCTCAACGCCATGGTCAACGTCGCGTCCGGCGCCTCCTGGGTCTCCATCCACCACGGCGGCGGGGTCGGCATGGGCCGCTCCATCCACGCCGGACAGGTCTCGGTGGCCGACGGCACCCCGCTCGCGGGCGAGAAGATCCGCCGGGTGCTCACCAACGACCCGGGCATGGGCGTCATCCGCCATGTCGACGCCGGATACGACATCGCCGAGCGGGTGGCCGACGAGCGCGGCGTCCGGGTGCCCATGCGCGAGGGCGACACCGGTGGAGCCGAGAGCGCCGACGGCACCGGCAGCGCCCATGGTGCCGGCAGCGCCGACAGCGAGGGCGGCCGTCAGTGACCTCCTCGTTCCACGAGATGTGGGCCGAGCTGCTGCCGGTCGGCCGCAGCTCCGCCTCCGGCGGGTACCGCAGGTACGCCTGGACCGCCGCCGACGCCGACTCCCGCGCCTGGTTCAAGGACCAGGCCGAGACCCGCGGTCTCACCTACGAACTCGACCGCAACGGCAACCAGTGGGCCTGGCTCGGCGACCCGCTGGGTACCGACGCCGTCGTCACCGGCTCGCATCTGGACTCCGTACCGGACGGCGGTGCCTTCGACGGACCGCTCGGGGTGGTCTCCTCCTTCGCCGCGCTCGATGAACTCCGCCGCCGGGGTGCTGAGTTCACCCGGCCGCTGGCCATCAGCAACTTCGGTGACGAGGAGGGCGCCCGCTTCGGGCTCGCCTGTGTCGGCTCCCGGCTCACCGCGGGACAGCTCACCGTCGACCAGGCCCACCAGCTCCGCGACGGCGAGGGCATCTCGCTGCCCGACGCCATGGAGCGGGCCGGATACGACCCCGCTGCCATCGGCGCCGACCCCCAGCGGCTCGCCAGGATCGGTGCCTTCGTCGAGCTCCATGTGGAGCAGGGGCGCGCCCTCGACCTCAGCGGCGACCCGGTCGGTATCGCCTCGGCGATCTGGCCGCACGGCCGCTGGCGGTACGACTTCCACGGCGAGGCCAACCACGCCGGGACCACCCGTCTCGTGGACCGGCGCGACCCGATGCTGACGTACGCCGAGACGGTCATCGCCGCCCGCCGCCAGGCCGAACTCGCGGGCGCCGTGGCCACCTTCGGCAAGGTCTCCGTCGAGCCGAACGGTGTCAACGCCATCCCCTCCCTGGTGCGCGGCTGGCTCGACTCGCGCGCCGCCGACCAGCCGACGCTGGACACCGTCATCGCCGGTATCGAGCAGGCGGCAAAGGAACGCGGCGAGCGGGACGGCGTGGACGTCCGGGTCACCCGGGAGTCCTTCACCCCCGTCGTCGAGTTCGAGCACGCCCTGCGCGACGAGCTCTCCAAGATCCTCGGCGGTGGCGGCACCGATGTGCCCGTTCTCGGAACGGGCGCGGGACACGACGCCGGGATCCTCTCCGCGTCCGTCCCGACCGCCATGCTGTTCGTACGCAACCCCACGGGTGTCTCGCACTCCCCGGCGGAGAACGCCGGCGAGGACGACTGCCTGGCCGGGGTGACCGCACTCGCCGATGTACTGGAGGGCCTGGCGTGCAGGTGACGTACTGGCTGGAGCACGCCTGGCTCGACACCCATGTCGAGCCGGGCGTCGTCCTGGAGACCGACCAGGGCCGGATCACAGCCGTCCGCAAGGAGGTGCCGACACCGCCGCCCGGTGCGACGGCGCTGCGCGGACTGACCATCCCCGGCCTGGCCAATGCCCACAGCCACGCCTTCCACCGCGCCCTGCGGTCCGCCGCTCAGGTCGGCTCCGGCACCTTCTGGACCTGGCGCGACGTGATGTACGGCGTGGCCGCCCGGCTGACCCCGGACTCCTACCACGCGCTCGCCCGCGCGGTGTACGCCGAGATGGCGATGGCCGGGATCACCGTGGTCGGTGAGTTCCACTATGTGCACCACGCCCCGGGCGGCACCCCCTACGACGACCCCAACGCGATGGGGGAGGCGCTGATCGCGGCCGCCGCCGACGCCGGTATCCGCATCACCCTCCTCGACACCGCCTACCTGGCGTCCGGGATGATCGACAAGTACCGCAGCGCAGAGCCCGAGAAGCACCAGCGGCGCTTCTCCGACGGCTCGGCACAGAGCTGGGCCGAGCGGGTCTCCCTCCTGAAGGACCGCGACCACGCCCGGATCGGCGCGGCCGTCCACTCCGTACGCGCGGTCCCGGCCGGTCAGCTCGCCACCGTGGCCGCCTGGGCCGGGAGCCGGAACGCCCCGCTGCATGTCCACCTCTCCGAGCAGACCGCCGAGAACGAGTCCTGCCTGGAGGCACACGGCTGCACCCCCACCCGGCTGCTCGCCGACCACGGAGTGCTCGGACCCCGGACCACCGGCGTCCACAACACCCATCTCACCGACGAGGACATCAGGCTGCTCGGTGAATCGGAGACCGGCACCTGTATGTGCCCCACCACCGAACGCGACCTCGCCGACGGAATCGGCCCGGCCGTCCGGCTGCAGCAGGCGGGCAGCCCGCTCTCCCTGGGCAGCGACAGCCACGCCGTGATCGACATCCTCGAAGAGGCGCGCGCCATGGAGCTCGACGAGCGGCTGCGCACCCGCACCCGCGGCCACTGGACCGCGGCGGCGCTGCTCCGCGCCGCCACCGGCGGCGGATACAACGCGCTCGGCTGGCCCGAGGGAGGCGTCATCGAGACCGGCGCGCTCGCCGACCTCACGACGGTCGCCCTCGACACGGTCAGAACCGCGGGCCCGGTACCGCGGCTCGGAGCGGAGACCGCCGTATTCGCCGGCTCCGCCGCCGACGTACGCCACACGGTCGTGGCAGGCCGCCATGTCGTACGCGACGGAGTCCACGCGCTCGTCCCGGATGTCCCGGACGCGCTGGCCGAGTCGATCGCGGCGCTGCGCCCCTGATCCCCCACCCGAATCCGGAGAAGCACACCGCGATGACGAACCCAGCGACGGCGACCCCCGCGACGACGAAGCCCGCCACCGCCCTCATCCACATCGGCAGTCTGGTCACCAACGACCCCTCCCTCGGGGACGGATCCCCGCTCGGTCTGATCCAGGACGCGGCGCTCGTCATCGACGGCGACCGCATTGCCTGGGTCGGTGAATCAAGCAAAGCACCCGCCACTGACAACGCGGTCGACGCGGGCGGCCGGGCGGTGATCCCGGGGTTCGTCGACTCGCACTCGCACCTGGTCTTCGCCGGTGACCGGACGGCCGAGTTCAACGCGCGTATGTCGGGACGCAGTTACTCGGCGGGCGGGATCCGCACCACGGTCGCCGCCACCCGTACGGCCACCGACGAACAGCTCTCGGCGAACGTCGCGTCCTACCTCCAGGAGGCGCTCCGCCAGGGCACCACCACACTGGAGACGAAGTCCGGCTACGGCCTGACCGTCCAGGACGAGGCACGGGCCCTGCGGATCGCGGCCCGCCACACCGACGAGGTCACCTACCTGGGCGCCCATATCGTCGCGCCCGAGTTCGCCGACGACCCGGACGGCTATGTCGCCCTGGTCACCGGCGAGATGCTCGACGCCTGCGCGCCGCACGCCCGCTGGGTCGACGTGTTCTGCGAGAAGGGCGCCTTCGACGGCGACCAGGCGCGCGCGATCCTCACGGCGGGGCGGGCCAGGGGCCTGCATCCGCGCGTCCACGCCAACCAGCTCGGCCACGGCCCCGGGGTGCAGCTCGCGGTCGAGCTGGACGCCGCATCGGCCGACCACTGCACCCATCTCACCGACGAGGACGTCAGGGCCCTGGCGGACGGCGACACGGTCGCCACGCTGCTGCCGGGCGCCGAGTTCTCCACCCGCGCCGACTGGCCGGACGCCCGCAGGCTGCTCGACGCCGGAGCGACGGTCGCGCTCTCCACGGACTGCAACCCGGGCTCGTCGTTCACATCCTCCATGCCGTTCTGCATCGCCCTGGCGGTGCGCGACATGGGGATGAGCCCGGACGAGGCGCTCTGGTCGGCCACCGCGGGCGGCGCGCGGGCCCTGCGCCGTACGGACATCGGCCGTCTGGTGCCGGGTGCCAGGGCCGACCTGACGCTGCTGGACGCCCCGTCCCATGTCCACCTCGCCTACCGGCCCGGCGTCCCGCTGGTCTCGGCGGTGTGGCAGCGCGGAGCCCGGGTGGTCTGACGGGCCCCTGAACAGCCGCACACGCGGAAGAGCCGGTCCCGACGAGCGGGACCGGCTCTTCCGTCGAGGCGCTGCCCGGCCGGCGGACCGGACGGACGCTCCTCGGGACGTGCCTCACTGCTCCAGGGTCAGCCCCTTGCGCAGCTTCACCAGGGTGCGCGACAGCAGCCGCGACACATGCATCTGCGAGATGCCCAGCTCTTCGCCGATCTCCGACTGCGTCATGTTGGCGACGAAGCGCAGCGAGAGGATCTGCCGGTCGCGTGCGGGAAGCCCGGCTATCAGCGGCTTGAGCGACTCGATGTACTCGACGCCTTCGAGGTCGTGGTCCTCGTAGCCGATCCGGTCGGCCAGCGCGCCCTCGGACTCGTCCTCCTCGGGCTGGGCGTCGAGCGAGCTCGCGGTGTACGCGTTGCTCGCCGCCATCCCCTCGACGACCTCTTCCTTGCTCAGGCCGAGACGCTCGGCGAGCTCTGCCACGGTCGGGGAGCGGTCGAGCTGCTGAGCGAGCTCGTCACCGGCCTTGGCGAGGTCGAGACGCAGCTCCTGGAGACGGCGCGGCACCCGCACCGACCAGGACGTGTCACGGAAGAAGCGCTTGATCTCGCCGATGATCGTCGGCATCGCGAAGGTGGGGAATTCCACGCCGCGGCTGAGCTCGAAGCGGTCTATCGCCTTGATCAGGCCGATCGTGCCGACCTGGATGATGTCCTCCATCGGTTCGCTGCGGGAGCGGAACCGGGAGGCGGCGAACTTGACCAGGGCCAGGTTGAGCTCGACGAGCGTGTTGCGCACGTACGCGTACTCGTGCGTTCCCTCCTGGAGGGACTCCAGCCGCGAGAAGAGCGTCTTCGACAGTGCCCTGGCGTCCAGCGGACCCACTTCGGTGTACGGCGGAATCTCAGGAAAATCCTCGATGCCGGACTCGATCGGGTCGGACGGGGTAGGACGTGCAGTCGACGTACCGCTGTGGGTTTCGTCGAGCTGGGGTGACATGGTGTCCTCCATGGTTCTCGGCATATGGCTGCCGATGCCTGTGTGCTGCGGTGTAGCGGCGCCTCCGAAGCCGGCCATGTTCGAATGTGGTCGCTACTACCCCTATCGGCTCCGGATGCACAAGCGCAAGTGTCAAATGTCCGTATTGCACTAGTTCGTTGGGGTTGTTCCGCTACCGGTCGGCGTGCGGAAGGCGTAGTCTTCGTCGCACGTCAGCGACATCTCCAACACGGCGAAGAGGGACGGACATGGACCGCGGGACGGTCGGCAGCGCGAACCAGGGCCGGCTTCGGGTCGAAGTCAGGTCCGAGGGCCGGAGCGAGGTCGTGACTCCGGCCGGTGAGCTGGATCACCACACGGCCGGTTTGCTGAGCGAGCCGCTGGACAAAGCGCTGGAGCAGGGCCGGTCACGGCTGGTCATCGACTGCTCCCAGCTGGAATTCTGTGACTCGACGGGGCTGAACGTGCTCCTGGGGGCCCGCCTCAAGGCGGAGTCCGCCGGGGAAGGGGTTCATCTGGCCGGAATGCTCCCTGTGGTGGCCAGGGTGTTCGAGATCACAGGTGCCGAGGCGGTCTTCACCGTGCACGATTCTCTTGAAGATGCGCTGCGCGACTGATCCGCACACTCTGTAGAAAGAAATGAGTGTTGTCACCATTAAGCAGGGCAGGAGTCCCTCCGCAATCTCTGTACCGCTGACTTTTTTGAACTGGTGAATCGGTGAGGTGAAGCGCTGATGAGCACCACCCGGCAGCAGCCGCCGGGGGACCTCGGCCCCGAGCGCGACGGCGCCGGACCAGCCTTTACCGTGTCCGCCGAAGGCCGTAGCCGCACGCTCTCCCTGCTGAGCGCGAGCGGCATTGTCCCTCTGGCGCGTGATTTCACGCGCCAGGCGCTCTACGACTGGGCCTGGCTGCCCGCCGAGAGCGCCGACCGCCGTGCCGCGGCTGAGGACGTCCTGCTGGTCGTGTCCGAGCTGGTGACCAACGCGTGCCTGCACGCCGAGGGCCCCGAGGAACTCCGTGTCTCGTACGGGCAGAAAGTGCTCCGTCTTGAGGTCGACGACCGCGGCGCGGGCCAGCCCGCACCGCGCAGCCCGCACCGGGCGGGCCGGCCCGGCGGGCACGGCATGTTCATCGTGGAGCGGCTCTGCCTCGACTGGGGCGTGGTCCGCACACCGGGCAGTCCCGGCAAGATGGTCTGGGCCGAGCTGGCCGCACCGGCCTGAGCCGACCGCTCAGCCCCCTGACGGCTCATATGGCTCGTATGGCTGACAGGGGGCGTCAGCGGCTGCCGGGCAGTGGCTGACGCGCTGGGCAGCCACCGTCACCCCTGGTTCCGTGCCCGCGACACGGCCCGCCGGGCCGCCCTCAGCCGTCTCCCCGGCGGCGACGGGCCAGAAGGGCCGACCCGGCGGCCACGCATCCGATGGCCATGACCTTGCCCGCTCCGTAGTAGAGGGCCCAGTCGTCGTCGGCCGACTTGCCGGACAGCAGCAACCACAGCAGCAGCGCGACGCCGGCCGCGATGAGGAGTACGCCTCCCGGCCCGCCGGTCCCCGCCCACCAGGGTTCGTCGCCGGTCGGCGGGTCCTCGGCCGCCTGGGGTTCGCTGCTGTCTCCTTCGCCGTTCCGCAACTGCTCTCTTCTCCTCCGGTGTCACGGCGTCCGGGCGCCTCGTGCTGTTCGTTCCGTACGGGCCGCTCGTGTTGATCAGCCACAGGGCAGGACGAAGCGCGCTCCGGAAAGGTTCCGACCGGTCCGGGGCGCTGAACCCCGGTGCGCTGCACTTCGGGCATCTCCCGTGAACGCGCCGATCCGGTGCGCTCTTTGTCTTCCCTCGGCAAGGGCTCGGGCGTACCTTGAGCGCCCAATCTGATGTGTCGTCAGTTACCCAGCGGCGGCATCCGGCATAAGGGGTTTCGAGGTGTCGTACCAGAAGCGGACAGCGTTTGCGCTGGCGGCGGCCGTCGCGGGCTCGGTGGTGCTGATGACCGCACCAGCAGCTCAGGCCGACGTGGTGGACGTCAACTACCAGTGCAAGACGCCGATCGGGAACAAGGGAGCCGTCTCGCCCATCGACATCAAGGGCGTCAAGAGCGGCAGCGGCTACACCCTCACCATGTCCTTCCAGAAGGGTGTCTCCTCCAGCCCGGTCGAACTGGGCAAGGGCGCCATGAAGCCCAGCGCGCTCATCAAACTCGGCGGCGCGGAGAGCGGGACGGTCCCGGTCTCGGGCGCGACCAACTCGGCGGCCATCCCCGCCAACTCACCCATCAAGATCAGCGACCTGTCGGGCACCTACACGCCCAAGAAGAGCGGCAAGGTCACCTTCACCGCGTCGACGCTGACCATCAAGGCGCTCGGCACGACGACCACCTGCACCCCGTCCAACAGCCCGAAGCCCTCCCTGGAGCTGACGGTCGCCGGATCGGGCGGTGGCGGTACGAGCGGGGGCGGCGGCTCCACGGGCGGCAGCAGCGGCGGCAGTTCGAGCGGGGGTTCCGGTACGTCGCAGAGCGCGTCGGGCGGCAGCCTGCCGAAGACCGGGCCGCTCGACTCCACGATGGCGCTCGGCACGCTCGGCGGGACCGTGCTGCTCAGCGGAGCCGCCGGCGTGCTGTGGCTGACCCGGCGGAGCCAGCGGTCCGCGTGAGACCCGCCGGGCACAGGGAGGCGGTCTGAGACCGACCGGCACAGCAACAGGGAGCCCTTTCATGCTCACGCGCACCATCCGTTCCGCCGTGCTCACGGCCGCCGTACTGCTCTGTCCGGCCGGGCCCGCGCTCGTACCCGCGTCCGCGTCCGCCGCTGGGCCGTCGGCCGCGGGGCCCGGCTGGACGGCCGCGCCCGCGTCCGGCGAGGGGACCAGGCCCAGCGCGGACGGCCGCCCGTACTTCTATCTGGAGGGCGCGCCGGGAACCGTCCTGGAGGACACCCTGGCGCTGACCAATACGGGCAGGAAGGCGGTGACGGTACGGCTGCGGGGCGCCGAGGCGTACAACACGGCATCCGGCGGGTCCGCGCTCCGCGCCGCGGACGACACCTGGATCACCCCGGCGGCGCGCACGGTGAAGGTCCCGGCGCGCACCAGCGCCCGGGTCCCCTTCAGCGTCACGGTCCCCGCCACCGCAGGACCGGGCGACCACCCGGCCGCGATCGTGGCGGCGTCCGGCGGCCACGAGACCGGGGTGCGGGTGCAGTTGCGGGTGAGCGGGCCGACGCTCTCGGCCCTGACGGTGGAGGACGTACGGGTCGACAAGGGCCCGGGGCTGGTCCACTACACGCTGGTGAACCGCGGCAACACGGCCCTCACCCCGCACCTCGCTCTGCGCTCCGACGGCCTTCTCAGCGGCGGCCACTCCATCGAGGAGCGCACGCTCCCGGTGGAACTGCTGCCCGGACGGCGCGTACGGCTCACGGAGAAGTGGCCGCATCCGCCGGCGCTCGACTCGGCCTCCGTGCACCTCGTGGTGACGGCAGGCGGAGGGGCGCGCGGGACGGGATCGGCCTCCGCGGTGTTCGTGCCGTGGTGGCGGGTGGCGGGGGTGGTGGCACTGGTGCTCGCCGGTACGGGCGGCTGGTTCACCGTACGCCGCCGACGTGCCCGGGACACGGGAGCGTACGAGAGCGACAGCGGCACTGACAGCACCAGCACCAGCACCAGCACCAGCACCACCGACAGCGAACCGGCGACGGCGGGAGCGGCAACGTGAAGATCGAACCCGCCCGGTGGCTGCGGGCCCTCGGGAGCTGGGGGGCGTCCCTGGCCTTCCTCCTGGCGCTGCTGCCCGCTCTGGCCCTGGTACCGGCCCCCGGCGCCGCCGCGGCCGGGAAGCCGGGCGCTACGCTCTCCCAGCAACAGGCGGGGAAGGGCGGCGACATCACCGTCAAGGGCACCGGCTGGCGCCGCGACGCGCTGCTGATGCTGCTGATCTGCGGTCAGGCCACCCCGGCCCGTGGCGTGATCGGCGG
Source organism: Streptomyces sp. NPDC059398 (assembly GCF_042751845.1). NCBI lineage: Bacteria > Bacillati > Actinomycetota > Actinomycetes > Kitasatosporales > Streptomycetaceae > Streptomyces > Streptomyces sp. NPDC059398. Next base: position 33,017 of record NZ_JBHYWP010000073.1, read on the forward strand.
CACCAACGCCTGCGCCAACTCCGAGGGCCGGGCCGTCACCACCGACTCCAAGGGCGCGTTCACCAAGAAGCTGCCGGTCGCCGAGCCGCCCAAACCATGCCCGTGCGTGGTGCACATCGCCACGGTGACCGGTGAACAGGCCGCGGCCGATGTCGTGTTCAAGGTCGCGGGCCATCCGGTCGCGGCCCTGCCGAAGCCCCCGCCGGGCGGGCGGCTCGCGGTACTCTCCGGCGCCCGGCTCGAAGGGTCGAGCGGCCTCCTCACCTGGTTCGGGGCGCCGCCCAGCAGGACCGTCGTCTTCACCGTGGGCAATCTCGGCTCGACGCCCGTCAAGGACCCGCTCTTCTCCCTCGGCACCTCGCACGGGGTGTTCGCCCCGCAGTGGGAGGACCGCCAGTGGCACGGCACGGTCGCGCCCGGCAAGAAGGCGCGGATCAGACTGGACGCCGAACTGTCGGCGGGCGCCCACGGCGACTACCAGATCGCGGTGAAGTACGCGGGCAAGGTGCTGATCGAGCAGCCCTGGGGGGTGGGGCGCCCCTGGGGCGTCACCTTCTTCTGGCTGCTGCTGTGCGTGGTCGTACCGGCCGCCGTCTTCCGTATCGGCATGGCGGTCGTCGACAAGGTCAGGCCGCGGGCCGCACGCGGTACGCCGGGTGGCGCGGGCCGTCACCGGAACGCGCTGCTGCCGGGGATCACCGTACGCATGCCCGCCTTCCGCAGGCCCGAGCGGGCGGCACCGCCGTCCGGTGCCGGGCCGCATCCCCCGACGACCACGGCTCTGCCGTGGTTCACCCCGGACACCGCACCGTCCGAGCACCACCTGTCTGAGAACCACCCGGCCGAGAAGCACCCCACGACGAAGGGAAACCCGTGATCAGACAACGGAGGATGAGCGCGGCAGGGTTCGCGCTGATGCTCGGCGGTGCGGGGATCATGCTGGCCGCGGGCCCCGCCCATGCCGCGGACGTCTCGTACAAGACCGAGTGCATACCGCCCGCGATCTCCGGCCTGCCGGCCATCGAGGGCACGACGGAGGTGGCGATCACGGCGCCCGCCACAGCGAAGGTGGGCGACGAGGTCGACGTCGTGTGGAAGACGGTCTCGGCCGCCTCCAAGAACCCGGACATCCTCGACCTGGACGCCAACACCGTGCAGCCCACCGGCACGGTCAAGGTGGCCGGGGCGCAGACCGCCGACCTGGCCATGCAGGGGCCCCGGACCAATCCGCCCATCGCCAAGGGCGCCCCGATGGTCCTCTCCGACATGACGGGGAAGCTGAAGCTGACCAAGGCCGGTGACGTCACGCTGACGGCCGACAAGTACAACATCAACGTCAGCAAGCCGATCTCCACGGACACCAAGTGCTCGCCCAAGGAGACGGTGAAGTCGTCGGCCACCATCAAGGTCACGGACGGCGGCGGCACCACCAGCGGCGGCACCACCACGGGCGGTACGACCACGGGTGGCACCACCGCGGGCTCCACGACCGGCGGTACCACGGCCGGTACCACCGGCGGGACCACCACCGGCGGCACGACGGCCGGCAGCACCACCGGGGGCACCACCACCGGTGGGAGCAGCACGGGCGGCAGCAGTTCGGGCGGCACCGGGGGCGCCACGGACTTCACGGGCAAGCAGGTCTCCGTCCCGTACGCCTGCAAGACGCCCATCGGCGACAAGAACGCCACATCGCCGGTCCAGATCAACGCGAAGAAGAGCGGCGGGGACTACGGCCTCACCGTGAAGTTCAGCAAGTCCGTCATGGACAGCCCGGCCGACATCCCCGCCGGTTCGGTCGTCCCGTCCATGGAGGTCAAGCTCGGCGGCTCCGACAAGGGCACGGTCCATGTGGCGGGCCCGGCCAACAAGTCGGCCATCAAGTCGGGCGCGCCCATCGAGATCCCCGATCTCACCGGCACCTACAAGCCGGGCGCGGACGGCAAGACGACACTCAGCCCCGGCGTACTGACGGTCAAGGCGCTCGGTACGACCACCACCTGCACCCCGCCCGCGAATGTCGCCGTCTCCCTGCAACTCGACACTTCGGCCCAGCCGGGCGGTGCGTCGGGCGGCACATCGACCGGCGGCGCCACCGGCGGCTCGGCGACCGGCGGTTCGGGCGGCTCCGCCAGCACCAGCGGTGGTCTCGCCGAGACCGGCGCGAGCGACAACGGCGGCCTGCGGGCGCTCGGCCTGGTGGCCGGCACGGTGATCCTGCTGGGCGGCGCGGTCTTCACCTTCACCCCTTGGAGGAGGCTGCGCGGCACCCGCTGACCCCGGACACGGGGCCGACGGCCCGCCACCCTCACGGCGACGGGCCCCGCACCTACGAACAGGGCCCCGCACCTACGAACAGGGCCCCGCACCTACGGAACAGGCCCCCGCACCTACGGAACAGGCCCCGCCGCCCTGACCGGTGCGGCGGGGCCTGCGTACAGCACGAGCGGAACGCGTCAGCGGACGTCGCCCATGAGCTCCTTGACCTTGCCGCGGTACATCCAGACCGCGACGGCCGCGACCACCGCGAGCGCCGCCTCAAGGCCGACCATGCCGGACTTGTTGAGGTTCACGCCGGAGAGCGACAGCAGACTGGTGACGCAGTCGCCCGCCGTGACGGCGAGGAACCAGACACCCATCATCTGGCTGGCGTACTTCGCCGGCGCCATCTTCGTCGTCACCGAGAGGCCGACCGGGGAGAGGCAGAGCTCACCGACGGTCTGCACGAAGTAGATCGCCACCAGCCACATCGGGCTGACCCTGGAGCCGTCCGTCGTCGACATCAGCGGCAGCATGAAGACGAAGAAGGAGACACCGATCAGGAAGAGACCCGAGACGAACTTGACGACCGTGCTCGGCTCCTTGCCCCTCTTGTTGAGGGCCAGCCAGATCCAGGCGACGACCGGGGCCAGCGCCATGACGAAGACCGGGTTCACCGACTGGTACCAGGACGTCGGGAAGTGGAAGCCGAGCAGGCTGTTCGTCGTGGAGTTCTCGCCGAAGAGCGACATCGTGGAGCCGCCCTGGTCGTAGATCATCCAGAAGACGGCAGCGGCTACGAAGAACCAGATGTACCCGGAGATCTTCTTCTGCTCCAGGCCGGACAGCTCCCGGTCGCGCTTCATGCGCACCAGGACACCGATCGGGATGAGCAGCCCGAGCACGGTGATCGGGTAGAGCGCCCAGTTCTGGGTGAAGGCGCCGCTGAAGACCACGATGCCGTAGAAGACCGCGGCGATGATCAGGCAGATCAGGCCCTTGGTCAGGACCGAGCTGCGCTCCTGCGCCGACAGCGGCTTCGGGACGATCGAGCTGCGCTCGTTCAGATGGCGGGTGCCGATGAGGAACTGCAGCAGGCCCAGACCCATGCCGACCGCCGCGAGGGCGAAGCCGAGGTGCCAGTTGACGTTCTCGCCGACCGTGCCGATCACCAGCGGCGCGAAGAACGAGCCGATGTTGATGCCCATGTAGAAGACGGTGAAGCCACCGTCCCGGCGCGGGTCGTCGGGGCCCTTGTACAGGTGCCCGACCATCGTGGAGATGTTGGCCTTCAGCAGTCCGGAACCGAACGCGACGAGCGCGAGACCCGCGAAGAACGAGCCTGTGCCGGGCAGCGCCAGGACGAGGTGCCCGACCATGATGACCGAGGCCGCGATGGTGACCGTCTTGCGGGCACCCCAGACACGGTCGCCGAACCAGCCGCCCGGCATGGTGAGCAGATAGACCATCGCCAGGTAGATCGAGTAGATCGCCGTGGCGGTGGCCCCGCTCAGATGCGGGCCGGCGCTGGACACCAGGTACAGGGGGAGCAGCGCCCTCATGCCGTAGAAGCTGAAACGCTCCCACATCTCCGTCATGAAGAGCGGTGCCAGGCCGCGGGGGTGTCCGAAGAAGGTCTTTTCCGGGGTCTCCGGAGCCTTCGTCAGGCTTGACGCCATGGTCGTTCCTTGCTTTTCGGGACGCGTCGCAGATCGGTGACGCGCCCGGTGGGGGGTGGCCGGCACCGGCACGGTCCTTCCCCGCCCCACGCCAGAGGGGCCAGCCGGATGGGTTCCGTACCGAAGGGGGAGACCGTGTCGGGATCCACGCTCCACGTGCTTCCTCGCACACGGGGCCCGGCCGCTAGGTCATTCACTGTCCACGCGGCCGGGGTGCCAACCGCGCACAGAAGAAGGAGTCTTTGGCGCAACAAGGCATGCCAAAGACGTCCACGTACTGCTACAGGCGTCTCGCCACCATAAAGAGGCAGCTGCGGCATTTGAAAGGGGTTGAGACATGGATCACAGGTGAATGCCGGAACCGGCGACCGTATTCGAAGGTAACAACCCGTACGGCCGCCCAGGGTCCACCGTCCGGATCCGGCCTGGCTCAAACCGGAGCCCCCGCGCCCGCAGCCCTGTGCGATCACCTCACGAGCACGACCTGTCGCGGTCTACCATCACCTTCATGACCCGTGTACTGCTCGCCGAGGACGACGCATCCATCTCGGAGCCGCTGGCCCGCGCACTGCGTCGGGAGGGTTACGAGGTCGAGGTGCGGGAAGACGGACCGACCGCGCTCGACGCCGGCCTTCAAGGAGGGATCGACCTGGTCGTCCTGGATCTGGGCCTGCCCGGCATGGACGGTCTGGAAGTGGCCAGGCGGCTGCGCGCGGACGGGCACACGGTGCCGGTCCTGGTGCTCACCGCCCGCGCCGACGAGGTCGACACGGTGGTCGGCCTGGACGCCGGCGCCGACGACTACGTCACCAAGCCGTTCCGCCTCGCCGAACTGCTGGCGCGGGTGCGGGCCCTGCTGCGGCGCGGCGCCGCCGACACCGCCCCGCAGCCCGCCACCCATGGCGTACGGATCGATGTCGAGTCGCACCGCGCCTGGATGGGCGACGAGGAACTCCAGCTCACCGCCAAGGAGTTCGACCTGCTGCGGGTTCTGGTCAGGGACGCGGGACGGGTCGTCACCCGGGACCAGCTGATGCGCGAGGTCTGGGACACCACCTGGTGGTCGTCGACCAAGACGCTCGACATGCACATCTCCTGGCTGCGCAAGAAGCTCGGCGACGACGCGGCGAACCCGCGCTATATCGCCACCGTGCGGGGCGTCGGCTTCCGCTTCGAGAAGAGCTGAGGCCGGGGGCCGTAGCCGGGGCGGCACCGTCCCGGCCCCGCGGGCGCCGACTGCGACACTTGCCGCATGCGCCGCCGACTCATCAACTCCACGCTCGCCGTCGTACTCGTCGTGATCGCCGTCTTCGGTGTCTCGCTCGTCATCGTCGAGACGCGCACCATCAGCAACAGCGCCCAGGAGAGCGTGGACTCCGAGGCGCTGCGCCTCGCGAGCATCGTCGAGAGCCGGATCCTCAGCGACGAACAGGTCACCGAGACGATCCTGCACGACCAGGTCGACGCCCACCGCTACGCGGTGATCAAGATCCCCGGCCGGGACACCATCAGGCTCGGCACCGAGCCGCAGGGCAGCGTCATCCGGTCCAGGGCGACCGGCGCCGACGGTGAGGAGGTCACCGTCGAGGAGGCGGGCTCCACCGTGACCCGCGAGGTCGGCCGCACCCTGCTGATCATCGCCGCGGTTGCCCTCCTCGCCATCGTCTCGGCGGTGCTGCTCGCCGTACGCCAGGCCAACAAGCTCACCTCGCCGCTCACCGACCTCGCCGAGACCGCGGAACGCCTCGGCTCCGGCGATCCGCGCCCCCGGCACAAGCGGTACCAGGTGCCGGAGCTGGACCGGGTCGCCGATGTGCTGGACTCGTCGGCCGAGCGGATCACCCGGATGCTGACCGCCGAGCGCCGGCTCGCGGCCGACGCCTCCCACCAGCTCCGTACGCCGCTGACCGCGCTCTCCATGCGGCTGGAGGAGATCACCCTCACCGAGGACCTGGACACGGTGAAGGAGGAGGCGACCATCGCGCTGACCCAGGTCGAGCGGCTGACGGACGTCGTGGAGCGGCTGCTGACCAACTCCCGCGACCCGCGCACCAGCTCCGCCGTCACCTTCGATCTGGACGAGGTCGTCACCCAGCAGCTCCAGGAGTGGCGCCCGGCCTACCGCAGCGCGGGGCGCGCGATCGTACGGTCGGGCAAGCGCGGGCTGCGGGCCATCGGCACGCCGGGCGCGGTGGCCCAGGTGATGGCCGCGCTGATCGAGAACTCGCTGATGCACGGTGGTGGCACCGTCGCGGTCCGTACGCGGGTCACCGGTACACAGACGGTCGTCGAGGTGACCGACGAGGGGCCCGGGGTGCCGCCCGACCTCGGGGCGCGGATCTTCGAGCGGACCATCAGCGGACGCAACTCCACCGGCATCGGCCTCGCCGTCGCCCGCGATCTGGCCGAGGCGGACGGCGGGCGGCTCGAAATGCTCCAGCAGCATCCGCCGGTCTTCGCGCTCTTCCTGAGCCGGGTGTCGAGGAACCCGTCCAAGGAACAGGGCCCGCAGGACCCCTCGCAGAACTCCGGGAACCCGCGGCCGACGATCCGGTGACCCTGGCCCGGTGGCCCGGTGGCCCGGTGCGGGCCCTACTCCGGCCCGGCCTCCACCAGGGGCCCGGGGGCCGGGACCTGCGCGGGCAGCGCCCGGAACACCCAGGTGCGGTAGGACCAGAAGCGGAAGAGCGTCGCGACGGCGATACCGAGGAACTTGAAGAAGTTGCTCTGCAGGGGCGAGTTCCAGTCGGCGCCGTACGTCGCCGCGTAGAGGATCCCGTTCTCGATGACCGCCCCGACCAGGCTGAACAGCAGGAAGAGCCCCATCTCCCTGCCCCGGCCGCTCTTCTCGCGGTCCCGGTAGGCGAAGTACCGCAGACCGATGTAGTTGAAGACCACCGCGATGACGGTCGCCAGCACACTGGCCCGTACCACCTGGAGGGATGTCGTGTGGCGGAGCAGATTGAACGCCGCCATGTTGACCAGCAGGCCCAGCGCGCCCACCGCGCCGAACTTGGCGACCTCGCGCCAGAGCCGCTGCACCCGCGTCCGCATCCCGCCGGAATCGCTCATGGTGGTGGAAAGCCCCGTTCGGTCGAGTGTGTCAACGCGCCCATGCTAGTCAGTGCTCCGTTCGGGTGCCCCGGCCAGGCCGTGACGTGCTGGTACGCCGGTCCTGGGCTGCGGATACCCTGGGGTACGTGACGTTCCCCGTAGTCGGCATGGTCGGTGGCGGACAGCTCGCCCGGATGACCCACGAGGCGGGTATCCCCCTCGGCCTCAGATTCAAGCTGCTCAGTGACACCCCGCAGGATTCGGCGGCCCAGGTGGTCAGCGAAGTCGTCATCGGCGACTACCGCGACCTGGACACGCTGCGCGACTTCGCGCGCGGCTGCGATGTGATCACCTTCGACCACGAGCATGTGCCCACCGCGCATCTGCGCGCCCTGGAGGCGGACGGCATTCCCGTCCGGCCGGGCCCGCACGCACTGGTGCACGCCCAGGACAAGGGGGTGATGCGCGAGAAGCTCACCGCGATCGGCGCCCCCTGCCCGCGCCACCGCATCGTCTCGGACCCGGCCGACGCGGTCGCCTTCGCGGACGAGGTGGGCGGCTTCCCGGTCATCCTCAAGACGGTCCGGGGCGGCTACGACGGCAAGGGCGTCTGGTTCGTACGCTCCCTCGCGGACGCCGAGGCCCCCTTCAAGGCGGGTGTCCCGGTCCTCGCCGAAGAGAAGGTCGACTTCGTACGGGAGCTGGCGGCCAATGTCGTCCGCTCCCCGCACGGCCAGGCCGTGGCCTATCCGGTCGTGGAGTCCCGGCAGGTCGACGGGGTCTGCGACACGGTGATCGCCCCCGCGCCCGGCATCGATGAGGAGCTGGCGGGCGAGGCCCAGCAGCTCGCCCTGCGGATCGCCGACGAACTGGATGTGACCGGCCATCTCGCGGTCGAGCTCTTCGAGGTCCGCGGCCCCGACGGCACGCCGGGCATCCTCGTCAACGAACTGGCGATGCGCCCGCACAACTCCGGCCACTGGACCCAGGACGGTGCGATCACCTCGCAGTTCGCCAACCACGTGCGCGCGGTCCTGGACCTCCCGCTCGGCGATCCGCGCCCGCGCGCCCGCTGGACGGTCATGTGCAACGTCCTGGGCGGCGACTACCCGGACATGTACCAGGGGTACCTGCACTGCATGGCCCGCGACCCCCAGCTCAAGATCCATATGTACGGCAAGGACGTGAAGCCGGGGCGCAAGGTCGGCCACGTCAACACCTACGGCGACGATCTCGACGTGGTGCTGGAGCGCGCCCGTCACGCCGCCGGATATCTGCGAGGGACGATCACCGAATGACCTCTCCGTCAGCTTCCACGGCCTCCGGGTCCCCCGTCGTCGGCATCGTGATGGGCTCGGACTCCGACTGGCCGGTCATGGAGGCCGCGGCCAAGGCCCTGGACGAGTTCGGGGTGGCGTACGAGGTGGACGTCGTCTCCGCGCACCGGATGCCGCGCGAGATGATCACGTACGGCGAGGAGGCGGACGGCCGGGGCCTCAGGGCGGTCATCGCTGGCGCCGGGGGAGCGGCCCATCTGCCGGGCATGCTGGCATCGGTCACCCCACTGCCGGTCATCGGCGTCCCCGTACCGCTCAAGTACCTGGACGGCATGGACTCGCTGCTCTCCATCGTGCAGATGCCGGCCGGTGTCCCGGTGGCGACGGTCTCGGTGGGCGGCGCGCGCAACGCGGGGCTGCTCGCGGTCCGCATCCTGGCCGCATCCGACGCCGGTCTCCAGGAGCGGATGCGGGAGTTCCAGCAGAAGCTGAACGACGAGGCGACGGAGAAGGGCGCCCGGCTGCGCGCCAGGGCGGCGGGGGCGGAAACCTTCGGATTCGGAAAGTAGGCGGTCCTCATGAGCAATCACCTCACCGAAGCGCTTGACCTGCTCGCCGAGTACCCGGTGGTGGACGGCCACAACGACCTGCCCTGGGCGCTGCGCGAGAACGTACGGTACGACCTCGACGCGCTGGACATCGCCCGCGACCAGACGGGCCACCTCCACACCGATCTGCACCGGCTGCGCAAGGGCGGCGTCGGCGCGCAGTTCTGGTCGGTCTACGTCCGCAGCGACATGGCGGGCGAGGACGCGGTCAGCGCGACGCTGGAGCAGATCGACGCGGTGGACCAGCTGCTCACCCGCTACCCCAACGACCTGGTACGCGCGCTGTCCGCCGACGACATGGAGAAGGCCAGGAGCCAGGGCCGGATCGCCTCACTGATGGGGGCCGAGGGCGGCCACTCCATCAACAACTCGCTGGGCACGCTGCGCTCCTTGTACGCGCTGGGCGTGCGCTACATGACGCTCACGCACAACGACAACATCGCCTGGGCGGACTCCGCGACCGATGTCGTGAAGGCCCACGGGCTCACCGCCTTCGGCCACGAGGTCGTCCGCGAGATGAACCGCACCGGCATGCTGGTGGACCTCTCGCACGTGGCGGCGTCCACGATGCGTGACGCGCTGGCGACATCGACGGCGCCGGTGATCTTCTCGCACTCCTCGTCCCGTACGGTCTGCGACCACCCGCGCAACATCCCGGACGACGTACTCGCGCTGCTCCCGGCCAACGGCGGCATCGCGATGGCCACCTTCGTCCCGAAGTTCATCCTCCCCGATGCGGTCGCCTGGACCGCACGCGCGGACGAGAACATGCGCACCCACGGGCTGCACCACCTGAACACCACACCCGCCGGGCTGAAGGTCCAGCGCGCCTTCGAGGAGGCGCACCCCCGCCCGATGGCCACCGCGTCGACGGTCGCCGACCACCTGGACCACATGCGCGAGGTCGCGGGCGTCGACCACATCGGCATCGGCGGCGACTACGACGGCACGGCCTTCACCCCGGCCGGCCTGGAGGACGTGGCGGGCTATCCGAACCTGATCGGCGAGCTGATCGCCCGCGGCTGGTCGAAGCCGGACCTGGCGAAGCTGACCTGGCAGAACGCGGTACGGGTGCTGCGCGCGGCGGAGGACGTCTCCCGCACCCTCCGGACCGAACGCGGCCCGTCGAACGCGACTCTGGCCGAGCTGGACGGCTGAGCCGGCCCCCCCCGCCCCCCCGCGCCCCCCGCGCGCGGCGGGCCCACCACGTGAG
>NZ_JBHYWP010000074.1:0-21263 GCF_042751845.1 Streptomyces sp. NPDC059398
ACCCCCCCTCGCTGCGCGCCGGCGCCCGACGCGCCCCACTCCCCCCCCACCGCGCGGGGCGGGCCCGGTGGCCAGCCCCCCCGCCCCCCCCGCCCGTCGCGCGTGGTGCTACCCGCTAGTAGCATGCGGCCATGGCAGACACGCAGGTTGACGTTGACGAGAAGCGGGACGCCGGGGCCGACCGGAAGGCGGCCCGGCTGGCCCGGCGTACGGCCAGGCTCGCCGGGCAGATCAAGGCGTTCGGCCGGGAGCACGGCGGCGCCGAGGCGCAGCTCGCGTACATCGGTGAGCGCGGGGCCCGCATCGTGCTGGTGGGCGAGGACGGCGGCTGGGGCGACCTGGTGGCGCCCTCGTACGCCATGGCGCAGAGCGCGGCCGAGCAGGCCGGGGTCACCGTCCAGGAGTCCTTCGACGGCGAACTCGCGGCCAGGGTCCGCACCGGGCCCTACGAGTGGAAGCGGATGGCGGGCATCCAGCTCGGCGGCGGCCGGGCCGGCGCGGACGGCTGAGGGCAACACCTGGGGGCCGGTTTCCCCGTTAGGGCTTGCGTAACAGCCCGAAGCGGAGGCCCGGATGATCGAGACACCCTGTCTGGTGGACCAGTACTGCCACGGTGTGCTCCGTACCGAGCTCGGCCTCGGGACCTTCGAGGCGCACCTCGGCAGGGCCCCCGGGCCGCCGGCCCCCGGCACCACCTTCTTCGACACCCAGACCGGTTTCGCGGTGCGCCGCTGGTGCCCGCCGCTGCTCGGTCTCGAACCGCACTGCGCCCCCGCCCGCTATCTCGCCCGCCGCCGGGAGCTGGGCGTCCTCGAAGTGGGCAGACGGCTGCTGCGGGGCAGCGGGATCACCACGTATCTGGTGGACACCGGGCTGCCCGGCGACCTCACGGGACCCGCCGAGATCGCGGCGGCCGGCGGCGCCGACGCCCATGAGATCGTCCGGCTCGAACTCCTCGCCGAGCAGGTCGCCGACACCTCGGGCACCGTCGACTCCTTCCTCGCCAATCTGGCCGAGGCGGTGCACGGAGCGGCCGGCTCGGCCGTGGCCTTCAGCTCGGTCGCCTCCTTACGGCAGGGGCCCGCTCTCGCACCCGACCCGCCGGGCGCCGGCGAGGTGCGCGGCGCCGCCGGCCGGTGGCTCGCGGACCGCCGGGTCGGCGGCAGCCTCACCGATCCGGTGCTGCTGCGCCATCTGCTGTGGAACGCGGTGGCGTCCGGGCGCCCGCTCCAGCTGCATATCGGGGCCTGCGACCCGCTGCTGCTGACCGACTTCGTAGCGGCGGCGACCGGACTCGGCACCGATCTGGTGCTGCTGCACGGCTATCCGTACCACCGGCAGGCCGCGCAGCTGGCCGGCGTCCACCCGCATGTGTACGCGGACCTGGGCCCGGCCCTGGCGCACACCGGGGCACGGGCCGCCACCGTGCTCGCGGAGATCCTGGAGCTGGCGCCCTTCGGGAAGCTGCTGTTCTCCAGCGGCGCCCGGGGGCTTCCGGAGCTGCATGTGGTGCGGGCGCGGGTGTTCCGCGAGGCGCTGGCCAGGACGCTGGGCGGCTGGGTCGACGAAGGTGTCTGTTCGCACCGGGACGCCACCCGGGTCGCCGGGATGATCGCGGCGGGAAACGCGCGGCGCGTCTACGGACTCGAAGGCGCGTCCACGGACCCGGCGGAGCGGGTCAGACCGTCGTGAGCGCCGCGTCCTCGGTCTGTGCGGGGATCTCCGCGCCGGTGAGCGGCCGTTCGCGGAGCGAGAGCAGCACCCGCATCACGCCGATCCACACCAGCGTCGCACCGAACATGTGCAGCCCGACCAGGATCTCGGGGGTGTGGGTGAAGTACTGGACATAGCCGATCACGCCCTGGGCCATCAGGATCAGGAAGAGGTCACGGGCCCGGTGCAGCGGCCCGACGGGCGCGTCGACCGCCTTCAGTACGAACCAGAGGGCCGCCGTGAGCGCGACCACGACCCAGGCGAAGTCGGCGTGCAGCTGCGCGATCATCGACCAGTCGACCGGGATGCGCTCCACCTCGCTGGAGTCGCCCGCGTGCCGTCCCGCACCGGAGACGACCGTGCCGACCGCGATCAGGGCCCCGGCCGCCACCACGAGCAGCCAGGTCAGCTGGACGACCGCCCGGCCCACCAGGGGACGCGGGGCCGCGTCGCCCTCGCGGGTCCGCTGCCAGGTCAGCGCCGCGACCGTGATCAGCGCGGTGGACAGCAGGAAGTGCGCGGCCACGGTGTACGGGTTGAGCCCGACCAGGACCACGATGCCGCCCAGCACCGCGTTGCCCATGACGACCCAGAACTGCGCCCAGCCGAGCCGGGTCACCGAGCGGCGCCAGGGCTTCGCCGAGCGGGCCGCGATGATCGCCCAGCCGACCGCGGCGCACAGCACGTACGTGAGCATCCGGTTGGAGAACTCGATAGCGCCGTGGAAGCCCATCTCGCTGGTCGCGGTGAGGCTCTGGTCGGTGCACTTGGGCCAGGTCGGGCAGCCGAGCCCGGAGCTGGTCAGTCTGACCGCGCCGCCGGTGACGACGATGACGACCGACATCACCAGCGCGGCGAGCGCCGCGCGCCGGACGGTCCGGGGCTGCGGAGTCCAGCGGGCGGCGATGAAGGCGAGCGGATTGCGCACAGCGCCAACGGCTTCGGCGCGGGTCAGTTTCGGCACGGGGACATCGTAGGCCGGGCGCTTGTGCGTACTTTCACGAGGGGCGCCCTTTTCGCGGGTGGGCGCTTTCCAGCCGGACCGGGCGAACTGGACGGCCTGCCCGGTCACCGCTCCCGGCCGCTCACTCCCAGCGGCCGCTCGCTCCTCCCGGCCGCTCACTCCCAGCGGAAGAACCGGCCGGCCGCGCCGAGGCCCAGCACCGCCCACACCGCGACGATCCCCAGATCTCCCCACGGCATCGCCGCGCCGTGCTGCAGGACGTCCCGCAGCCCGTCGGAGAGCGCCGAGACCGGCAGCAGCTCCAGTACGGACCTGACACCGCCGGGGAACTTGTCCATCGGGACGATCACCCCGCCGCCGACGAGCAGCAGCAGGAAGACCAGATTGGCCGCCGCCAGGGTGGCCTCCGCCTTGAGCGTCCCCGCCATCAGCAGACCGAGACCCGAGAAGGCCGCCGTACCGAGGACGAGCAGCAGCAGAACGGCGAACGGGCTGCCGTGGGGCGACCAGCCCAGCAGCAGCGCGATCACGGTCAGCAGGGCGATCTGCAGGATCTCGGTGACGATCACGGACAGCGTCTTCGACGTCATCAGCGCCCAGCGCGGGAGTGGTGAGGCGCCGAGCCGCTTGAGCACCCCGTACCTGCGCTCGAAACCGGTCGCGATGGCCTGGCCGGTGAAGGCCGTGGACATCACGGCGAGCGCCAGGATGCCCGGGGCCAGGAAGTCCACCGACCTGCCGGCGCCCGTGTCGACGATGTCGACGGCGGAGAAGAGGACCAGCAGCAGCGACGGGATGATCACGGTCAGCAGCAGCTGCTCACCGTTGCGCAGCAGCATCCTGGTCTCGAAGGCGGTCTGCGCGGCGATCATGCGCGACAGCGGGGCGGCGCCCGGCCGGGGGGTGTACGTACCGGCGCTCATGCGCGCAGCTCCTTGCCGGTCAGTTCCAGGAAGACGTCTTCGAGGGTGTGGCGCTCGACCGCGATACGGTCCGGCATCACCCCGTGCTGGGCGCACCAGGAGGTGACGGTGGCGAGCAGCTGGGGGTCGACGGTACCGGTGATCCGGTAGCTGCCCGGGGTCGGTTCGGTGGCGGCCGAGCCGTCCGGGAGCGCCTTCAGCAGCGAGCCGACGTCGAGCCCCGGCCGTCCGCCGAAGCGCAGGGTGTTCTCGGCGCCGCCCCGGCACAGCTCCTCGGGGGAGCCGTGCACGACGGCGCGGCCCGCGTCGATGATCGCCACCTCGTCGGCGAGCTGCTCGGCCTCGTCCATGAAGTGGGTGGTGAGCACCGTCGTCACGCCGTCCGCGCGCAGTTCCCGTACGAGGTCCCAGGTGGACCTGCGGGCCTGCGGGTCGAGCCCGGCGGTCGGCTCGTCCAGGAAGACCAGCTCGGGACGGCCCACCACGGCCATCGCGAGGGAGAGCCGCTGCTGCTGTCCGCCGGAGAGCCTGCGGTACGTCGTACGGCCGCAGCTCTCCAGGCCGAGCCGCTCGATCAGCGTGCCGACGTCGAGCGGGTGCGCGTGCAGCTTCGCCATGTGGCGGAGCATCTCGTCGGCGCGGGCGCCGGAGTAGATGCCGCCGGACTGGAGCATGACCCCGATCCTGGGGCGCAGCCGGGCGGCGTCGGCCATGGGGTCGAGGCCCAGGACCCGGACCGTGCCGCCGTCGGCCCTGCGGTACCCCTCGCAGGTCTCGACGGTGGTGGTCTTGCCTGCGCCGTTGGGCCCGAGTACGGCGGTGACGGTGCCCGCACCGACCGTGAGGTCCAGCCCGTCCACCGCGGTCTTGGCGCCGTACCGCTTGACGAGGCCGCGGACCTCAACGGCGGGATCTGTACTCATACGGGGGAGTCTACGAAGCGTGCGTGGCGCGGATCCTCCAGGGGGCGGAGCCCTTGCGGGGACGGGCATCCGGCCCTGTTTAGGTAACCCTAAGTGATCGAGGACACCGCTGAGGGTCCCGATCTTTACTTGTCGCAGGCCGGTGAATTACGCAACAATGGCGTTGTGAAAAACGTTGGCGAGGCTCCCCAGGAGGAACTCGCGACCGGTGAGCGCTCCACGCGCAACCGGGTCGCGCGCTCCATCCTGGACCACGGCCCGTCCACCGTCACCGAGCTGGCGGGACGCCTGGGGCTCACCCCGGCAGCGGTCCGCCGTCATCTCGACGCCCTGGTCACCGACGATGTGGTCGCCCCCCGTGAGCAGCGGGTGTACGGCGCGCGGACCCGCGGACGCCCCGCGAAGGTCTTCGCGCTGACCGACTGCGGCCGCGACGCCTTCGACCAGTCCTACGACCAGCTCGCCGCCGACGCGCTGCGGTGGATCGCCCGGCGCTCGGGCGACGAGGAGGTCATGGCGTTCGCCCGTGACCGGCTCGCCGCCCAGGCCGAGGAGTACCGCGCGGCCGTCGAGGCCGCGGCGCCCGAGAACCGCGCCGAGGCTCTCGCCAGGGCATTGACCGCCGACGGGTACGCTGCTACAGCGCGAAGCGCCCCGGTCGGCGAGCAGCTCTGCCAGCACCACTGCCCGGTGGCCCATGTCGCCGAACAGTTCCCGCAGCTCTGCGAGGCGGAGACCGAGGTCTTCTCCCGTCTGCTCGGGACCCATGTGCAGCGGCTGGCCACCATCGCCCACGGCGACGGTGTGTGCACGACGTTCATTCCCAAGACCAGCCACCAGACCACCGATTCAGCATCCACCAGCACGGCCGGGAGGAACCCCGCATGACTCTCCCCACGGAGACTGCCCACCCCGAACTTGAGGGCCTGGGCACGTACGAATTCGGCTGGGCCGACTCCGACGTGGCAGGCGCAGCGGCCAAGCGCGGCCTGTCCGAAGCTGTCGTCCGTGACATCTCGGCGAAGAAGAACGAGCCCGAGTGGATGCTGAAGCTGCGTCTCAAGGGGCTCAAGCTCTTCGGCAAGAAGCCCATGCCGAGCTGGGGCTCGGACCTGTCGGGCATCGACTTCGACAACATCAAGTACTTCGTGCGGTCCACCGAGAAGCAGGCGGAGTCCTGGGAGGACCTGCCGGAGGACATCAAGAAGACGTACGACAAGCTCGGCATCCCGGAGGCGGAGAAGCAGCGCCTCGTCGCGGGTGTCGCCGCCCAGTACGAGTCCGAGGTCGTCTACCACCAGATCAACGAGGAGCTGGAGTCGAAGGGTGTCATCTTCATGGACACCGACACCGCTCTGAAGGAGCACCCGGAGCTCTTCCAGGAGTACTTCGGCACCGTCATCCCGGTCGGCGACAACAAGTTCGCCTCGCTGAACTCGGCCGTGTGGTCCGGCGGTTCCTTCATCTACGTGCCGAAGGGCGTGCACGTCGAGATCCCGCTCCAGGCCTACTTCCGTATCAACACGGAGAACATGGGCCAGTTCGAGCGGACGCTGATCATCGTCGACGAGGACGCCTACGTCCACTACGTCGAGGGCTGCACCGCCCCGATCTACTCCTCCGACTCGCTGCACAGCGCGGTCGTCGAGATCATCGTGAAGAAGGGCGGCCGCTGCCGCTACACGACGATCCAGAACTGGTCGAACAACGTCTACAACCTCGTCACCAAGCGTGCCGTGGCGTACGAGGGCGCGACCATGGAGTGGGTCGACGGCAACATCGGCTCCAAGGTCACGATGAAGTACCCGGCCGTCTACCTGATGGGCGAGCAGGCCAAGGGCGAGACGCTGTCGATCGCCTTCGCGGGCGAGGGTCAGCACCAGGACGCGGGCGCCAAGATGGTCCACATGGCCCCGCACACCTCCTCCAACATCGTGTCCAAGTCGGTGGCGCGAGGCGGCGGCCGTACCTCCTACCGCGGTCTGATCGAGATCGGCGAGGGCGCCGAGGGCTCCAAGTCGAACGTCCTCTGTGACGCGCTGCTCGTCGACACGGTCTCCCGCTCGGACACCTATCCCTATGTGGACGTCCGTGAGGACGACGTGTCCATGGGCCACGAGGCGACCGTCTCCAAGGTCTCCGACGACCAGCTCTTCTACCTGATGAGCCGCGGTATGACGGAGTTCGAGGCGATGGCGATGATCGTGCGCGGTTTCGTCGAGCCGATCGCCAAGGAGCTCCCCATGGAGTACGCCCTGGAGCTCAACCGGCTGATCGAGCTGCAGATGGAGGGCTCCGTCGGCTAGCGGCTGCCCCGCGGCCGCCCGACCCTCCCTCGCCCGAACCAGACGTATCCATCAGAAAGCGAGCACGACGACAGCCATGGCTGAGGCTCAGAATTCCCCCAAGGACCTGCGAGAGGCTCCGGTCCAGGGGGGACCCCCCGCGGCGGGTTCCACCACGTCCGGGTCGATCGCGGTGGCTGCCGAGTCCACCGTCGCCACCCGGATGAGCGCGCCGCCCTCCTTCGACGTGGCGGACTTCCCCGTCCCCCACGGGCGTGAGGAGGAGTGGCGGTTCACCCCGCTGGAGCGGCTCAGGGGCCTGCACGACGGCACCGCCGTCGCGACCGGCTCCGGTGTCGGGATCGAGGTGTCGGCGCCCGAGGGCGTCCGCGTCGAGACCGTCGGCCGTGACGACGCCCGTATCGGCCGGGCCGGCACCCCGGTGGACCGGGTCGCCGCCCAGGCGTACTCCTCCTTCGAGAAGGCCTCGGTCGTCTCGGTGCCCAAGGAGACCGTGCTCACCGAGCCGATCCGGATCTCGGTGCACGGCGCGGGCGGCGTCGCCTACGGCCACCAGGTCGTCGAACTCGGCGCCTTCGCCGAGGCCCTCGTGGTCATCGACCACACCGGGGACGCGGTGCTCGCCGCCAACGTGGACTACATCCTGGGCGACGGCGCGAAGCTGACCGTCGTCTCGGTCCAGGACTGGGAGCCGGGCGCCGTCCATGTGGCGCAGCACAACGCGCTGGTGGGCCGGGACGCCTCGCTCAAGTCGGTCGTGGTCACCTTCGGCGGCGACGTCGTACGCCTTCACCCGCGCGTGCAGTACGCGGGCCCCGGCGGCGAGGCCGAGCTTCTCGGGCTCTACTTCACCGACCACGGCCAGCACCAGGAGCACCGCCTGCTGGTCGACCACAACGCGCCGCACTGCAGGTCCAACGTGGCCTACAAGGGCGCGCTCCAGGGCCAGGACGCGCACGCCGTCTGGATCGGTGACGTCCTCATCAGGGCCGCGGCCGAGGGCACCGACTCGTACGAGCTCAACCGCAACCTCGTCCTCACCGACGGCGCGCGGGTCGACTCGGTCCCGAACCTGGAGATCGAGACCGGCGAGATCGCCGGCGCGGGCCACGCGTCGGCCACCGGCCGCTTCGACGACTCGCAGCTCTTCTATCTGCAGTCGCGCGGCATCCCGGAGGCCGAGGCCCGCCGTCTGGTGGTCCGCGGCTTCTTCGCCGAGCTGGTCCAGCAGATCGGTCTGCCGGACGTCGAGCAGCGCCTGCTCGACAAGATCGACGCCGAGCTGCAGGCAGCCGTCTGATGGCCGCCTTCGTCAGGGCCTGTGCGCTGAGCGAGCTGGAGGACGACACCCCGAAGCGGGTGGAGCTCGACGGCACGCCGGTGTCCGTGGTCCGCACGGAGGGCGAGGTGTTCGCGGTCAACGACATCTGCTCGCACGCGAATGTCTCCCTCTCCGAGGGGGAGGTCGAGGACTGCACCATCGAGTGCTGGCTCCACGGCTCCCGCTTCGACCTCCGCACCGGCAAGCCGTCCGGCCTTCCCGCGACGCGCCCCGTGCCCGTTTACCCCGTCAAGATCGAAGGGGACGATGTGCTCGTCTCCGTATCCCAGGAGTCCTGAGTCACCCATGGCAACGCTTGAAATCCGCGACCTGCACGTCTCCGTCGAAACCGAGAACGGTACGAAGGAGATCCTCAAGGGCGTCGACCTGACCGTGAAACAGGGCGAGACCCACGCCATCATGGGCCCCAACGGCTCCGGCAAGTCGACGCTGGCGTACTCCCTCGCGGGGCACCCCAAGTACACGATCACCAGCGGCACCGTCACCCTCGACGGTGAGGACGTGCTGGAGATGACCGTCGACGAGCGGGCCCGCGCCGGTGTCTTCCTCGCCATGCAGTACCCGGTCGAGGTCCCCGGCGTCTCCGTCTCCAACTTCCTGCGTACGTCGGCCACCGCCATCCGCGGCGAGGCGCCGAAGCTCCGTACCTGGGTGAAGGAGGTCAAGACGGCCATGGAGACCCTCCAGATGGACCCGGCCTTCGCCGAGCGCAACGTCAACGAGGGCTTCTCCGGCGGAGAGAAGAAGCGCCACGAGATCCTCCAGCTGGAGCTGCTCAAGCCGAAGATCGCGATCCTCGACGAGACGGACTCCGGTCTGGACGTCGACGCGCTGCGCCAGGTCTCCGACGGCGTCAACCGCGTCCGCGAGGGCGGCGAGGTCGGCACCCTGCTGATCACCCACTACACGCGCATCCTGCGCTACATCAAGCCCGACTTCGTGCATGTCTTCGCCAACGGCCGGATCGCCGAGTCCGGCGGCCCGGAGCTCGCCGACAAGCTGGAGAACGAGGGCTACGAGGCCTACACGAAGGGCGCCCCCGTGAGCGGAGTGAACCCGGAGGAGGACGTCGCGTGACACAGCTGCCGGGCCTCCTGGACACCGACGCGATCCGCAAGGACTTCCCCCTGCTGGATCGGGTGGTCCACGACGGGAAGAAGATCGTCTACCTGGACAACGCGGCGACCTCGCAGAAGCCGCGCCAGGTACTCGACGCGCTGAACGAGTACTACGAGCGGCACAACGCCAACGTCCACCGCGGCGTGCATGTGCTCGCCGAGGAGGCCACGGCGCTGTACGAGGGCGCCCGCGACAAGGTCGCCGCCTTCATCAACGCGCCGAGCCGCGACGAGGTGATCTTCACCAAGAACGCCTCCGAGTCGCTCAACCTCGTGGCCAACATGCTCGGCTGGGCCGATGAGCCGTACCGGGTCGACCACGAGACCGAGATCGTCATCACCGAGATGGAGCACCACTCCAACATCGTGCCGTGGCAGCTGCTCTCGCAGCGCACCGGCGCGAAGCTGAAGTGGTTCGCCCTCACCGACGACGGCCGCCTCGACCTGTCCAACGTCGACGAGATCATCACCGAGAAGACGAAGATCGTCTCCTTCACGCTGGTCTCCAACCTGATGGGCACCGTCAACCCGGTCGAGGCGATCATCCGGCGCGCCCAGGAGGTCGGTGCGCTCGTCTGCATCGACGCCTCCCAGGCAGCACCCCACATGCTGCTCGACGTACAGGCGCTCCAGGCCGACTTCGTGGCCTTCACCGGCCACAAGATGGTCGGCCCGACCGGGATCGGCGTCCTCTGGGGCCGTCAGGAGCTCCTTGAGGACCTCCCGCCGTTCCTCGGCGGCGGCGAGATGATCGAGACCGTCTCGATGCACTCGTCGACCTACGCGCCCGCACCGCACAAGTTCGAGGCCGGTACGCCCCCGATCGCCCAGGCCGTCGGCCTCGGCGCGGCCGTGGACTATCTGTCCTCCATCGGCATGGACAAGATCGCCGCTCATGAGCACGCGCTCACCGAGTACGCGATGAAGCGTCTCGCCGAAATCCCGGACCTGCGGTTCATCGGACCGGCCACGGCCATGGACCGCGGGGCGACGATCTCCTTCACCCTCGGCGACATCCACCCGCACGATGTGGGCCAGGTCCTGGACGAGGAGGGCATCGCGGTCCGGGTCGGCCACCACTGCGCACGGCCGGTCTGTCTGCGGTACGGAATTCCCGCGACGACGCGAGCGTCGTTCTATCTGTACTCGACGCCCGAAGAGGTCGACGCCCTGGCGGACGGGCTTGAGCACGTACGGAATTTCTTCGGCTAGAGCGTTCGTTTGGACCATGCCGGGCCACCGGACCGGCTACACCGGCGACGACATCGGGTAGGGACTGGATCGTGAAGCTGGATTCGATGTACCAGGAAGTGATCCTGGACCACTACAAGCACCCGCACGGGCGCGGTCTCCGTGACGGCGACGCCGAGGTGCACCACGTGAACCCGACCTGTGGTGACGAGATCACGCTGCGGGTGCGGTACGAGGGCGACCGCATCGCGGACGTGTCGTACGAGGGGCAGGGCTGTTCCATCAGCCAGGCCAGCGCGTCCGTCATGAACGAACTGCTGGTCGGCAAGGAGCTGGGCGAGGCCCAGAAGATCCAGTCGGCCTTCCTGGAGCTGATGCAGTCCAGGGGGCAGATCGAGCCGGACGACGCGATGGAGGAGGTGCTGGAGGACGCCGTCGCGTTCGCCGGCGTCTCGAAGTACCCGGCGCGCGTGAAGTGCGCGCTGCTGAGCTGGATGGCGTGGAAGGACGCGACGGCGCAGGCGCTGTCCGAAGGGAAGACCGCATGAGCGAGAACGAGACCGCCACGATGAAGCCGGCCTCCGAGGAGGAGGTCCGCGAGGCGCTGTACGACGTCGTCGACCCCGAGCTGGGGATCGACGTGGTCAACCTCGGCCTGATCTACGGCATTCACGTGGACGACGCCAATATCGCCACACTCGACATGACCCTGACGTCCGCGGCCTGCCCGCTGACCGATGTCATCGAGGACCAGGCGAAGTCGGCCACCGAGGGCATCGTCAACGAGCTGAAGATCAACTGGGTCTGGATGCCGCCGTGGGGCCCGGACAAGATCACCGACGACGGCCGTGAGCAGCTGCGCGCGCTCGGCTTCAACGTCTGACCGGATCAGAGCAGGCCCGATCGGCCGCATCTCCTTATCCTCTACGGCCCCGGTGCTCCCGCGCACCGGGGCCGTATGGTGCTGTTCGCCTTCTGTACGTACGGTGTGCGCGCCCCGTTGGCGCGGAGACCGGAGCCTTCTCGTCGACGACGCGTCCCCGTGATGCCCCCACGACGAGAGGGTTCCCGTGCAGATCCCCGCCATCCCGTTCCGCCGCCCGTCCCGTGCCAGGACCGCCGGGGCGGCCCTGGCCGTGACCGGGCTGTTCTCCCTGGCCCTCACCGGCCTCAACGGCCCCGCGGACGCGGCGGGTTACGGCACACCGACGCTGTCCCTCCAGACCGCCTACCTCTCCGGCGCGGTCGGCGCCACCGGCGACCCCGCCGTCACCGTCACCGTCGGGCAGAGCGGGGCGGACGCCTCCGCGCTCACCGTGGCGGCCTCGGCCAGCTCCAGGTCATCCGTCGCGGGGACCGGCGACGTCTCCGTCACGGGCACCGGAGCGACCCGCCGGGTCACGGTCGCCGCCCGAGCACGGGGCTACACCGATCTCACCCTCAAGGTCACCGGCCTCGGCGGCAAGAGCGCGACCAGGACCCTGCACTACGCCGCGTCCGCCGCGGTCCAGCACAGCGCGGACACCCGGTACTTCACCGGCTCTTCCGACGCCTCGGCCGCAGTCGCGGTCGGCGGCGGCTATGTGCTGGTCGCCGACGACGAGTCCAACACGCTGCGGCTCTACGACGGTTCGGCCTCCGGGGCGCCCGTGCGCACCTGGGACTTCAGCGACGCGCTCGGGGTCAAGAAGGAGATCGACATCGAGGCGGCGGCCCGGGTCGGCTCCACGGTCTACTGGACCGGTTCGCTCGGCAACAACAAGGACGGCGAGTACAAGCCCGACCGCAACCGGATCTTCACCACCGAGGTCACCGGCTCGGGGGCCGGCACCCAGCTGTCCTTCGGCGGCTCGTACGCCGGGCTCCGCGACGACCTGGTCGCCTGGGACAAGGCCAACGGCGACCGCTACGGATTCGCCAAGGGCACCGAGGACGGCCAGGTCCCCAAGCAGATCGACGGATTCAACATCGAGGGCCTCGAATTCGCACCCGGCTCCTCCACCACGGCCTACCTCGGCTTCCGCGCCCCGCTGGTGCCGCCGGAGAACGGCGGCAAGGCGCTGCTCGTGCCGGTCACCAACATGGACAAGGTGGTCACCGGCAAGAAGGCCGCCTTCGGCACACCGGTCGAGCTGGACCTCGGGGGGCTCTCCGTCCGGGACATCCGCAAGAACGCCGCCAACCAGTATCTGATCGTCGCCGGTTCCTGGGCCGCCGACGACAACTCCGATCCGTACGCCCTCTACTCCTGGGACGGTGTCGCCGGGCACGCCCCGGTGAAGCGGGCCGATCTGCCGACCAGCGACCCGGGCGGCTGGGAGGCCGTGGTGGAGGTCCCCGACCTGAACACGGCCGGGGCGCGCGCCCAGCTGATCACCGACGACGGCTCCGCCGACCTCTACGGGGACGGCACGGAGGCGAAGGACCTCACCCACGACGAGTGGAAGAAGTCCCGCGCCACCTGGTTCACCGTGGGGGAGTGACGTCCGAGGGGTGCTGTCCGGTGCTCCCGGCGCCCGCCGCCTCGGCGAGCACCGGACCCAGCTCCTCCGTGCGCATCCGCCGGTCGACGTAGAGCAGCCCCGTCACCAGCTGCGGGAAGGTCACCGAGACGATCTGGCTGAGTGTCTGGCCCAGCAGCGAGAGCGTCAGATAGCCGCCGACCGCGGACAGCAGCTGGGCGGGGCTCGGGTCGGACGAGGAGTCCAGGGTCAGCATCTGGCCGTGGAACATCCCCACCATGGTGAAGGGGAGCTGGACGAAGGAGCCCGCCATGGAGCCGATCGCCAGTGCCAGCAGTGAGATGCCGCAGATCCGCCACCACGCGCCCCGCACCAGCCGGGCCGACCTGCGCAGCGCGCCGACCGGTCCCTGCCGCTCGAACACCACGGCGGCCGGGGCCAGGCTGAAGAGCACCCACAGCCAGACGGCCGGCGGCAGCAGGGCGAGCCCGCCGAGCACCCCCACGATGACCGCCACGGCCGGATTGTGCGCGCTGACCGCGGCGACCACGGCGGCGACCGAAGCCCCCGCGATCAGCAGCAGCGGAACGAGGACGATCAGCCCGCTCAGCAGTACGGTGCCGATCAGCGGAGCCACCCGGGACCAGGCCCGCCGCCAGACGGTCCGGAAGGTCAGCGGCCTGCCGAGCACCGCTTCCTGGAGCACGGTCGCACAGGCCGCGCAGATCACCGCCGTGCAGACCGTGGTCAGCAGCGCGGCGGCCAGCAGGACCCCGGCGAACGCGAGTACCACGGGGCCTGCCTGGTCCCAGCCGACGTCGGACGCCTTCGGCGCGTGGGTGATCCCGTGGATCCGGTCCGAGAGCGACGCGTAGAGGATCGCGAGGGCCGCGACGATGACGGCGGCGGCGCCGCCGTAGACCGCGGCCGCCATACCGAGCAGCTGCTTCCAGTAGCGGCCGACCGTGGATATGGCGCCGCTGAGTATGTCGCTGAGCGACAACGGCTCCAGGGGTATCACGCCCGGCCTGGGCGCCCGGGGCGGAGGCGGACCGCCCCACCCCGGCGGGCCCCCGGGCGGCTGGTTCCAGCCGGGCGGCGGGCCCCAGCCGGGCGGGCCCCCGGGCGGAGGTCCTGCCTGCGGCGGACCTCCGTACGCCCCTGTCCACCCCGAGTCCTGTGCCACCGCTCACTCCGTCCCCCGTGCGTCGCGCGCCCGGATCTCCGTACCGACTTCTGCGTTCCGGTCCTTCTGCGTCCCGGCTTCCACGTACCGGCCTCCACATACCGGACTTCGCGTCCCGGTTTCGCGTACCGGATTCTGCCGGACGGCACACCGTACCCGGCGCTGATGTGTACGGTCGTACGCATGCCCTATGTACTGCTTGCCGCGGCCATCGCCGCAGAGGTCGGCGGGACCACCGCCATGAAGTACAGCGAAGGATTCAGCCGGCTGTGGCCCTCGCTGGCGACGGCCGCCGGATATCTGCTCGCCTTCGTCCTGCTCGCCCAGGTGCTCAAGTCCCTCTCGGTGGGGACCGCTTACGCGATCTGGGCCGGCACCGGCACCGCCGCCATCGCCGCCATCGGCATGGTCTTCCTGGGCGAGTCGGTGAGCCTGGCGAAGCTCGGCGGCATCGCCCTGGTCATCGGCGGGGTCGTGCTGCTCAACCTGGGCGGCTCGCACTGATGGCCCGGCGTTACGACCCCGGCCGCCGGGACCGGATCATCGATGCGGCGATCCGGATCGTCCGCGATCACGGCATCGCCGGGCTGAGCCACCGCTCGGTCGCGGCGGAGGCCGATGTGCCGCTCGGCTCGACGACGTACCACTTCGCCACGCTCGACGAACTGCTGATCGCGGCCCTGCGGAAGGTCAGCGACCATCCGCGGGCCACGGTCGGGGCCTGGGTGCGGGCGCTCGCCGAGCCGGGCGAGGGGCTCGCCGTCCGGCTCACCGCGCTGCTGGAGCGGCTCGTCGCGGGGGACCGGAGCGGGGTGCGGCTGGAGTACGAGCTGTATCTCGCCGCGCTGCGCCGTGAGGCGCTGCGGCCGGTCGCCGCCGAGTGGCTGGACGCCTTTGTGGAGGTCGTCAGGGCCCAGGTCGGCGGGGACGCCGCCACCGCCCGCGCGCTGGTGGCCCTCATCGACGGGCTGCTGATCCAACTCCTGCTGACGGGCCGGGCGTTCGACCCTGAGGAGGTGCGGGAGACGCTGGTACGGATCATCGGAGGGCGGGACGCCCCGGCCCCGGGCGCCGCCGCCCCGGGCGTCAGCGGCTGACCGCGGGACGCGCCGGTCCTCGGCTCTCGGTCCCCGGGGTCAGCGGCTGACCGCGGCGAGCGCCGCCCGCACACTGTCCTCGATGTCCGTGACCGGATACAGCACCTCGCGCACGGTCCGGTCCCGGTCCACCACCAGCGTCAGCCGCTTGAGTCTGCTGACCCCCGCCGTACGGAAGGTCGGCAGCCGCAGCGCGGCCGTCAGCTCAAGACCGGCGTCCGAGAGCAGCGGGAAGCGCAGCCGCTCCTTCTCGGCGAACGCCCGCTGTTCGTCGGGGCGCTGGGTGGAGACCCCGTGCACGGCCGCCCCGGCCGCGGTGAACTCCGCCAGCCGGTCGCGGTACGTGCACGACTCCAGGGTGCAGCCCGAGGCCCCAGGGATCCCGGCCCAGCCGGGCGGGTAGGAGCCACGCTCCGCGAACGCGGCGGGAAAGCAGTACAGGACGGTGCGGTCGGCGGTCGGATCGACCGGGTCGAGCAGGTCTCCGTCCGGGCCGGGGAGCCGGATCCCCGGGACGCGGGTGCCGATCAGGCCGTGCACCCGCTCGGCCTCCTTCGATGCCTCACCGGCGGTCGCCATCGTCGCTCCTTCTCCGAGGATCCAGGTGTCCCCCCAGTCCTGGAGGGCGATCAGCACCGGGAGCAGGGCGCTGCCGCGCGGGGTGAGCCGGTACTCGTACCGCACCGGACGCTCCTGGTACGGCTCGCGCCTCAGCACCCCCGCGTCCACCAGCAGCCGCAGCCGCTCCGTCAGCACCTTGCGGGACATTCCCAGCTCCCGCTGGAGCGCGTCGAAGCGGTGCACCCCGCGCGCGGTGTCCCGCACGATCAGCAGGGTCCACCAGTCGCCCACGACGTCCAGCGCCTGGGCGATGGCGCAGTCCGCGTCGTCGAGGCGGGTGCGCTGGGTCATGTCCGTACCCTCCCGGTCCCCGTCATCCGTCACCTGCCATCCGTCATCCGTGTGCGGGCTCATGCTGCCACAGTGGGTTCCTCATGGGAACTCGATGGGGGCGGCCGGGGACCCGACCACGCCGGCCGAGCGCTGAGACCGGTTCGCCGGTGCGGTGCCCGGCCGGTTAGGTTTTGGTCATGACCGACACGCTCTCGCAGACCCCTGCCCGCTCCACCGGCGCCGTGGCCGCCGGACTTGCCACCGTCACCGCCGACGGCACCGTTCTCGACACCTGGTTCCCCGCCCCCGAGCTCACCGCCGAGCCCGGTCCCGCGGGCACCGAGCGGCTCTCCGCCGAGCGCGCCGCCGAGCTGCTCGGCGAGGCTGCCCCGAAGGCCGTGGGACCCGACCCGCGCCGCGGTGTGGAGGTCGTCGCCGTCCGTACGGTCATCGCCTCGCTCGACGACAAGCCGCTGGACGCGCACGACGTCTACCTGCGTCTGCACCTGCTCTCGCACCGCCTGGTCAAGCCGCACGGCCAGAACCTGGACGGCATGTTCGGCCTGCTCGCCAACGTCGCCTGGACCTCGCTGGGCCCGGTCGCCGTGGACGACATCGAGAAGGCGCGGCTGAACGCCCGCGCCGAGGGCCTGCACCTCCAGGTCACCTCGGTCGACAAGTTCCCGCGGATGACGGACTACGTGGCGCCCAAGGGTGTCCGGATCGCCGACGCCGACCGGGTCCGCCTCGGCGCGCACCTCTCCGACGGTACGACCGTGATGCACGAGGGCTTCGTCAACTTCAACGCGGGCACGCTCGGCACCTCCATGGTCGAGGGCCGGATCTCCGCGGGCGTCGTGGTCGGCGACGGCTCCGACATCGGCGGCGGCGCCTCCACCATGGGCACCCTCTCGGGCGGCGGCAACGTCCGGATCACCATCGGTGAGCGCTGCCTGGTCGGAGCCGAGGCGGGCGTGGGGATCGCGCTCGGCGACGAGTGCGTCGTGGAGGCCGGGCTCTACGTCACCGCGGGGACCCGGGTCACGATGCCCGACGGACAGGTCGTCAAGGCCCGTGAGCTCTCCGGCGCTTCGAACATCCTCTACCGCCGCAACTCGGTCACCGGCACGGTGGAGGCCCGCCCGAACAACGCGGTCTGGGGCGGCCTCAACGAGATCCTGCACAGCCACAACTGAGCCGCCTCTGTCGGCAGTTCGGCCGGCACAGGTCACCGACGAGCGCCCTCCCGCGGCCCCAGGCCGGTCCCGGGAGGGCGCTCATGTGGTGGTCCGGCGTGGCCGGGCCGGCAGGTTGATGTGCCTGTGACAGAACGAAGACGTCGCGGGGAGCGGCCTGTGACTTGCTGCGAGATAGAAATATCTCCTGACCACACGGACCGCACTACTCCTGGGGGAACACATGAAGTACACCCGCATCACCGCTCTCGCCGCCGTAAGCCTCGCCGCCACCCTCTCGCTCACCGCCTGTGACGGCGACGCCTCCAGTAAGGACACGTCGTCCAAGGGCTCCTCGTCCTCGGCCTCCTCGTCCGACTCCTCATCCGGGGCTTCCTCGTCATCGGACGGCGGCTCGAAGACCGAGGGCGGTTCGGGCTCCGGCGGTGCGCAGGACAGCGGCACGAAGGCGGGCTCCGGCAAGGTCACCGAGACAGAGACCACCGCGAACGGCGGATCGGGGAGCAGCGGCAAGGTCACGTTCTGCAAGACGGCGAACCTGGCCATCGACGCCAAGAACGCCTCGCCCACCAAGACCGACGGCGAGATCTACGTGACCATGGTCAACCGTGGTTCGACCACCTGCTCGGCGACGGGCTACGCGGGCGTCGACATCACGGACGCGGACCACACGTCGAGCCCCGCCGACCGCGGCCACGCCGTGCCGCGCATCACCACCCTGAAGCCGGGCGACACCGCGATCTTCAACATCTCCTACAAGATCGACCCCACCGGCAAGAGCTACACGCACCCGACCAACATCCAGGTGACGCCCCCGAACGAGACCCACACCGTGAACCTGAAGTGGCCGGCGGGCGCGGGGCAGGTCAAGGACTCCTACGTCGGCGTCGAGGTCTACCCCACGCACAACAAGTAGCGGTGGGAGAGTGCGCGCGGCCGGCGTCGGTGCCCACTGCCGTGTCCGTGTCCGGCGCCCGTCTCATCCGGCGGCAGGCAGCTCCGCGTACGCCCTGCGCAATCCGTCGACCGCGTCACGGCCCGCGGGCAGCAGGGGTTCACGGACCGGCCCTGACGGGAGTCCGGCCGCGCCGAGGAGGGCCTTGGCGGTCACCGTGCCCGGCAGTCCGGACGCCATCATCAGCTCCACCAGCGGGGTGTTGAGCCGGTTGAGTTGTGCGGCTCCGGCCGGATCCGGGGCATCGTAGGCATCGAGCACCGCCCGCAGCTGTCGCGGCGCCACATTCGCCACCGTACTGACGAAGCCCGAGCCGCCCACCGCGTACAGCGGGAGGTTCAGCTCCTCGCAGCCGGAGTAATAGGCCAGCCCGGTAAGGGAGATGACCTTGGTGGAGCCCAGCACGTCGTACGCACAGTCCTTCACGGCCGCGATCCGCGGGTGCCCGGAGAGCCGCAGCAGCGAGCCGGTCCCGATCCGGGTGCCGGTGCGGCCGGGGATGTCGTACAGCATCACCGGCAGTCCGGTGGCGTCGGCGACCGTACGGAAGTGGGCTTCGACCGCCTCCTGCGGCGGACGGCTGTAGTACGGCGTCACCACCAGCAGGCCGTCCGCGCCCGCGCTCTCGGCCGACCGGGCCAGCTCTACGGTGTGCCGGGTCGACGCGCTGCCCACCCCCGCCACGATGTGTGCCCGGTCTCCGACGGCCTCCGCGACCGCCCGTACCAGCGTGCTCTTCTCCGCGTCGGTGGTGGTCGGGGACTCGCCGGTGGTGCCGCTGAGGACGAGACCGTCGCAGCCCGCGTCCACCAGGTGCGTGGCGAGCCGCTGAGCGCCCTCCGGGTCGAGCTCCCCGGCAGCGGTGAACGGCGTGATCATTGCGCAGAGCGCACGCCCGAAGGGCTGTGAAGGGGTCATGGCGGCAGTCTCGCCCCAGTGGAGAGTGAAGGTCCACTTAGTTCTGCTTCGATTGAATGCGAAGCATGGCTGAACAGTTCTGGTTCTGTTCCGGTTCTGAGCATCGGCTCCGGTCCGTATGCCGGGCCGGGCGCGGGATCAGTAGCCCGAGCCGCTGCTGGCGCTGCTGGAGGGCGAGCTGCTGCCGGAGGGTGAGCTGCTGCCGGAGGGTGAGCTGCTCGCGCTGCTCGAAGGTGAGCTGCTGGCCTTCGGCATGGCGGTGATCTTCTTGCCGTCGGGGCCCACGACGTACCACTTGGCGCCGAACTGGGTGAGGTCCTGACCGTTCATCTCGCCGGGCTTGTGGTCGCCCTGGTAGGTGTAGAGGGGGTGGCCTTTGTACGTGACCTGCTTGCCGCCCGCGCTCCGCATCGACGTGCTGAGCAGCTTGGTCTGCACCCCGCTGCCCGCGGTCGGCTTGTTCTTGACCGCCAGCGGCGGCCACGCCTTGGCGCAGGCGCCCGAGCAGGTCGACTTGTCGGTCTTGTCCGCCTCGAAGAGGTAGAGCGTCCGGCCCTTTCCGTTGACGAGGATCTTGCCCAGCGAGGTCTTCTTGACCATGATCGTCCGCAGTCCGGCGGTGGCCGACGGGCTGCTCGACGCGGACATGCTGCTGGACGCCGTCATGCTGGTGGACGGCGAGGCCTTGGGCCCGCCGGCCTGGGACGATGCGTCCGTGCTGGAACAACCGCTGACCGCGGCGGCGACAAGGCCGGCCGCGGCTACGGCGGCCGCTGTACTGATGCTGCTCCTCATGGGGCTCCTCCGGTCGGCCGCCGGCGGGCGGCGCTGTGGTGGCCGGCCCGGAGCGGGCCGCCGGATCCACTGGACCGCGAGTCACGGAGCCGCACCACCCGGCAGAGCCGTCCGGAGTACGGCCCGGAGCGAGGAGCCCTACGAGCCGCCGGGAGCGTCGGCCCGGCGGGCCGTCTCCTGCGGCGTCCGCCTGCGCCTGCGCCACAGCACCAGGGGAACGGCGCCCAGCAGGCCCGCCGCCGCGGGCGCCGAGGCCGCCGCCGCGCCGAGGCCGGACTGGCCGAAGGTGGCGGGGACCGGAAGGTTGTCCAGCCGGTTGAGCGGCCAGGCGATGACCTCCGCGCGGCCCACGACGTCCTTCACCGGGACGGAGCCGCCGCCCTTCTTGTCCTGGTGGTAGCGGGAGTCGGCCGAGTACTGCCGGTGGTCGCCCATGACCCAGATGTGCCCCTGGGGCACCTTGATCTTGAACTGGCCCTGCGGGTCCGTGCTGCACGGGGTGTTGCCGGGGAAGACGTACGGCTCCTTGAGGGCCTTGCCGTTCACCTTCACCGGGCCGGTGCCCTTGCACTCCACGGTGTCGCCGCCGACCCCGATGACCCGCTTGATCAGGTCCTTCTCATTGGCCGACGGCATCAGCCCGATGAAGCTCAGCCCCTTCTGGACCGGGTTGGGCTTCGCCGCGGGCTCGTCCGCGAGCCAGCCGTCCGGGTCGTGGAAGACGACGACCTCACCGCGGTGCGGCTCCGCGCCGAACCACGGGGTCAGCTTGTCGACGAGCACCCGGTCGCCGGTCTGCAGGGTGTTCTGCATGGAGTCCGAAGGGATGGAGAACGCCTGCAGCAGGAACGTCTTGATCAGCAGCGCGAGTACCAGCGCGATGACGACGAGCAGCGGCAGCTCCTTCCAGAAGGAACGCTGCGTGCTCCTGGTCTTCCTGCCGTCACCCGGATCCCGCGCGTCCGACGCGTCGCTCTCCTGGCCCGACTCCGTGCCGACCGTCACATCCCCCACCCTCACTTCATCCGGGAGCTGGCTCATTGCACCCAGATCTTCGCACGCATCCCGCTCCGTCCGGTGCGTCCCTTTATCCCGTGCTCATCTCCCTCCTGCCGTCCCGGGGGCCTCCCGGTCCTGTGCGTGTCTCCGTCCCGGGCGCTTCCGGTGGCTCCGGGGCGCTCCGGGCGGGGGGGGGGGGCCGCCCGGCCGGCGCCGGCCGGCCGCGGGCGGCCGCAAGGCGCCGCCCGCCCGGGGGGTGGGGGGGGGGTGTGGGGGGGTGC
>NZ_JBHYWP010000074.1:21273-42078 GCF_042751845.1 Streptomyces sp. NPDC059398
CCGCCGCGCCGGCGGCGCTCCCCCCCGCGCCGCGGCCCCCGGCGGCGGCCCAGCCGGGCGCCCCGGCGCCGGCGGGGCGCCCGCCCCCCCCCGGGCCCCCCCCCCCCCGGCGCGCTACGGACGGAAGCGCAGCACGCTCGGGTCGTGGTCGCTGTTCTGGTCGGCGAACTCGGCGTTGATGTGGACGATGTCCAGCTGGTACCTCCGGACCGAGGGGCTCACCAGGATCTGGTCCAGGATCTGCGAGTTCCCCTCGTAGACGTAGGAGTACCGCTCGTTCGCCGGCAGTGAGTACGCCGTCGCCGAGAGTGCCTTCCCGGCGGTGAGGATCTTCGCGGTGTCGGAGAACTCGAAGTCGTTGAGGTCACCGAGGACCACGACCTCGGCGTCCTTCTGCGCCGAACGGATCTTCCTCACGAAGGTGTTCACGGCCTTGGCCTGCTCGTGCCTG
Source organism: Streptomyces sp. NPDC059398 (assembly GCF_042751845.1). Classification (NCBI taxonomy): domain Bacteria; kingdom Bacillati; phylum Actinomycetota; class Actinomycetes; order Kitasatosporales; family Streptomycetaceae; genus Streptomyces; species Streptomyces sp. NPDC059398. The sequence continues at coordinate 21,725 of NZ_JBHYWP010000074.1, forward strand.
GCCGTCTCGGAGCTGCGGGCGGGCGGCTGGTACTGCGAGTCGATCGCCTGGTCGCCGCCCTTCGACGAGAAGTGGTTGGCGACCAGGAAGACCTTCCTGCCGCGGAAGGTGAACTCCCCGGCGAGCGGCTTGCGGCTGTCCTTCCAGGCGGGGTTGGCGGGGTCGACCCGGCCGGGGGAGTAGGTCAGCGCCGCCTTGCCGCCCTGCGAGACGACACCGGTGGCGTTGGTCGCCGTACCGCCGGGGCGGCTGGTGAAGCCGACGCGGTCCGGGTTGTAGAGGAAGCCCTGGCGGATGTTGCCGCCCGGCTCCCCGCCGTCCGCCAGGTCGACCGGGTCGATGGAGCGCCACTGGTAGTGCGGGCCGCCCGCGGCGACGATCGCGTCGATGAACTTGCCGACCGTCACATCGGCCGCCACCACACCGTCGTTCTTGGCGCCGTCGTTGTCCTGCACCTCCTCGATGGCCACGATGTCGGGCGACGAGAGATGGTCCACGATCCCGGCGGCCAGCTTGTCGAACTTGCTCTGCGGGTCCGTCGGGTCCAGGTTCTCCACGTTGTACGTGGCGACCGCCAGCTCGTCCTTCCTCTGCTTGCGGGTGACCTCCGGCCTGGTCCGGCCGGTCTTGACGGTGCCCAGCTGCCGGGCGGCCACGGTGTACGTACCGGCGAACTGGTTGTAGTCCAGCGGGCCCTCGGTCGTACCGGTCAGCGAGTCCCCGACGTTCGCCGCCGGGAACGCCCCGGCGGACGCGGGGGCCAGCGACTGGACCATCAGCCGTCCGGTGTTCTGCGAGGAGTACCCGTTGTAGAGGGTGCCGCCGCGCGGTGTCGGGCGCTCGTCCGGCTTCACCGTGACCCACAGCTCGCCGTAGGAGTCGGTCGCGCCGGTCACCCGGGAGGTCCCGATCCGGACGTTCATGCCCTCCAGCGACTCGTAGCGGTCGAGTGCGTACCTGTCCGGCCGCAGTGTGAGGCCGTTGATGCTGCCGCCCGCCGCCCTGTCGCCCGTGGGGGCGAACGTGCCGGGTATGTCACGGGAGTCGATGACGGTCGCGGCGGGCAGCGCGTTGCCCGACGAGCCGACCGTGACGGTCGGCTTGCCGATCTCGGTGACCGACTGGTTCCCGGACGCCGCACCGCCCGGTACGTACTCGTCGACCGTGCCGGAGACCGTGACCGCGTCGCCCACCGCGACGGTCGGCACGGAGCTGGTGAAGACGAAGACACCCTCGCTGGTGGCGGGGTCGGAGTCCGGGTGCGGGTCCTGGAACCAGAAGCCCCTGGAGCCGGACGTCCGCACCCCGGTCACGATGCCGGGCACTCCGGTCACCGTCTTCCCGGCCAGCGTGGAGAGCCGGGTCCTGCCCTGGATGTCATGGATCCTGACGCCGGCCGCACCGGCCGACGCGGGGGTGACGGCGAGCAGACCGGCCGCAAGCGCCGCCGTGACGACGGCGGTCACGGCGGCCGGTTTTGTACGGGGGAATGCGGGAAGAGCGCGCATCTACAGAACTCCGGAGGTGAGGGTGGAGTGGAGCGGGGATACGTTCTACGCGCGTCAATCTCTTGTGTGCGGAGGGGAGTTGTCAAGGGTCACGAGGTGGACGAAGGCTGACGGGTACATGAACCAGGTGGCATGGGTCGAAATGCGTCTACGCTGGGGCGCCCGAACCGTATGCCCGAAGACCGCGCCCTGTCGCCGGTCGGTCTCAGTCCCGAGGAGAACCACCGATGTCCGGAGACCGCCCCACCCTGCCGCCGGTGCGGCTGAACTCCGAAGCGGAACTCGCACGTGACGCGCTGGCCGCGCCCCTCCTCACCCGGGCCGTACGGCTGGCCCGCTGGGCCGGTCCCGGCACGCGCGTCGGCGCGGGGGGCGAGCTGGTCGACGACCAGCTGCCCGCGGCCGCCGCCGAGCTCGGTCTCGGAGCGGACGAGGACGGCGCGGCTCTGGCGAGCGAGGCGTGGCGGCTCGCCGTCGACACCGGTCTCGTCGATGTCGAGGAGGCCGAGGACGAGAACGGCGAGGGGACGGCGGCCCCCGGTGAGCAGCTGGCCCTGATCACATCGGGCAGCCCCCAGGAGATCCTGGCGCTCTGGCTCGACGGTCTGGAGACCGTGCACGCCGACGCCATCGCCCCGCAGTTCGACGACTTCGCCGATCTGGTGGGCGACGACGGCGAGATCGACTTCGCGAAGCTGGAGTGGGACCCCGAGGCGGAGGCGGAGTTCCTCGACGGCGTTCTGGGCAACCTCTATCTGCTCACCGTGACGGAGACCGGCGCCGAGGACGCCCCGGTGCCGCTGCCCGCGCTGGCTGCCTCGATGATCGTCCCCGATGACATGGGGGAGCCCACGGACGACGTACTGGAGCAGGTGTCGGAGGCGATGATGCGCCTGGACGACCAGTTCAGCCTGCTCGAACCGATCGGTCTCGTCGAGTACCACCCGGTCGACGAGGCCCTGATGGCCGATGAGGCCGAGGCCGCGGAGGGGCCGGGGGCCCCGGAACGCCCCGTGGACGACGAGGACGTCTCCCGGTACGGCATGGTGCGGCTCACCCCGCTCGGTCTGTACGGGATCAGGGCCCGGATGCTGGAAGCGGGCCTGGACGCGCCCGCCGTCGGTGAGCTGGCGGACAAGGACGCGGGCGCCCTGCTCGACGCCCTCGCGCGCTTCCCGGAGTCAGCGGGCCGCGCCGAGACCGTACTGTGGCTCACCGGCCGTGAACCGGCCGCCGCAGCAAAGGAGTTGCTGTCGGCCGCGCGGGGCGCCGACCGGGGCGCGCCGCTGCGGCGGCTGCACTGTCAGCAGGCGCTCTCGCTGGTGGCCGACGAAGCGGCGGAGCAAGAGGTACGCGAGGTGCTCGACGACGCGGAGCTCGGCGGGCTCGCCCGGGTCTGGCTCGCCGAGCGGGGCGCGGCCGATGTGCCCGCGCCGCCGGAGTCGATGATCTTCTGGCTGGCCATCGACACGCTGGCCGCCCAGCTGGACGCGGACGGTGAGGTCGAGGAGCTCCAGGGGCTCGTGGAGGGACTGACCGGTCAGCACAGCGGCTTCTTCGACGCGGCTTGGCGGGTGGAGCACCCGGCGACGGCTGAGGTGCTGGAGGCGATGGGACGGCTGCACCCGGACCGTAAGGCGGCGAAGGACGCCCGCAAGGCGGCTTTCAAGGCCAGGTCCCGGGCCTGACGACGGCGACGGGTCAGGTGTCCCGGGCCTGACGGTGCCGGGGGCCCGGCAGGGCTGCCTGACAGTGTGCCGGGGCGGAGCGGGGCGTTCGTGGTGTGGGGCCGCGTTCGTGCGGCGGGGGGACCGTAGCGGTGCGGGGGTTCCCGGTGGTGCGGATGAGGCGTGCGGGTGCGGTGCCGCCGCGCCGGGGCGGTCCGGTGAGAGGCCGTGCCCCGGGCGGGGCGGCGGACCCGCCCGGGGACGCTCAAGTCCGCAGGTAGGAGGCTCCGTTGAGGTCGAGTACGGTGCCCGACGACCACTCGGCGGCCGGTGAGGCCAGCCAGAGCACCGCGGCCGCGATCTCGTCCGGCGACGCCACCCGGCCGAACGGGGACTGCGCCCGGATCGCCTCGCCCCCGGCGCCGCTCAGCCGGTCCGCCACCCGCTCGGTCTCGAAGAAGCCGGGCGCGACCGATGCCACCCCGATTCCGTACGGTGCGAGCGAGACGGCCAGCGACTGGCCGAGCGCGTGCACGGCCGCCTTGGTGGCGCCGTAGGCCGGATGGTCGGGCTCCCCGCGGAACGCGCCGCGCGAGCCGATGTTCACGATCCGGCCGCCGTTCCCCGCGTCGATCATGCGGCGTCCGGCGAGATGGCTGAGATGCGCGGTGGCGAGCAGATTGACGCCGACGTGCTGCTGCCAGACGGTCACCCACTCCTCGTACGGAGTCCCGGGCAGCGGATGGCGGACGTTCACGGCGGCGTTGTTCACCAGTACGTCGATGCCGCCGAGGCCGTCGGCCGCGCGCCCGGCGACCTCGGCGGCCACCACCGGGTCCGAGAGGTCGCCGCCGACGAGGACATGGCCGGACCCGGGGAGCGCGGCCAGCGTCTCCCGCGCGTCCTCCTCCCGGGTGCCGAAGTGCACGGCCACCCGGTCTCCGTTGGCGGCGAAAGCACGGGCGACCGCGCGGCCCAGGCCGCGGGAGGCACCAGTGATGAGGACACGACGACCGGTTGCGGGGAATTCCATGCCCTGATCATCGCAGGGAATACCTGTTCGGAAAATCCCGGCCTCCAGCGTCCCACGGCGGGACAGACATGGCGTGAGGCGGTCTCGCGGGCGCATACTGAGCGCAATGACTAAGTCAGCCGGTTCCCGGCGCCACCTGCCCTCCAGTCCCTTCAACCGCCCGGCCCAGGCCGCCGCACCCATCGAGATCTTCGATGTGGGCGACCGTGTTTCGCATGATCAGTTCGGGCTCGGAAGAGTCATCGGAATCGAGGGCGACAATGACGCTGTGCTCATCGACTTCTCCGGGCGTCAGGGGAGGATCCTCAGCCCTTACGCCAAGCTGACCAAGCTCTGAGCCCGGCGGGGACGGCGAGCGCGGCGAGGGCGACCCGGCGGGGCAGCCGTGGACCGGCCGCCGGAACCTGCTGTCAGGGCGGTGTGCGGTGACCCGGAGCCATGCCAGGTCACCGCTCCGTTGACATCGCGGGTGACACCGCGGGGCCGGCCGCCCGGTGTGCCGGGCGGCCAGGACGACAGTGACGGAGACATCCCGGTCCGCGAGGAGCAGCTGATGCCGAAGCCGATGCGGGCCGATGCGCGCCGCAATTACGAACGCCTCCTGAAGGAGGCGGCCCTGGCCTTCACCGAACGCGGCGTGGACGCCTCCCTGGACGACATCGCGAAGCGCGCGGGCGTCGGCTCCGGCACGCTCTACCGTCACTTCCCCACGCGACAGGATCTCCTCGGCGAGGTGTACGCCGACAGCATCGCCGAACTCGCGGACCAGGCAGCCGAGTTCGGCGCGTCGGACCGGACGCCGGGTGCGGCGCTGGCGGAGTGGCTGCAGAAGCTGGCGGAGCAGCTGATCCGTCTGCGGGGCCTCAAGGCGCTGCTCAGCGCCGCGATGGCCGACGGCAGTACACCGGTCGTCTCGGACTGCGGCGGCCGGCTGGGCGGTGCGGCGGGCGATCTGCTCAGGGCCGCACAGCAGTCGGGCGCCGCGCGCGCCGACCTGGAGCCCGCGGAGATGCTGCGGCTGACGCATGCGGTGGCCTGTGCGGCCGAGATCGGCGCGGACGGTGCGCCCGATGTGCGCCGCTATCTCACGCTGCTGATCGAGGGGATCGGCGGCGAGGACCGGCAGGCGATGTCCCGGTGAGCGGAACGGGCACGGTGGACGGCGGACCCGATGAGCTGCCCGGGGTCACGGCCGGGGCCGGGGGTACGGCCGGGAGCGTGGAGGGGACGGCGGACGGGGCCGGATCGGAGGAGTGCGACCGCAGGGTGCTGTGCCGGATGTGCGGCCGGCCGCTGACCGGCCCGGCCTCACGGCGCGCCGGGCTCGGCCCGGCCTGCGACGCGAAACTGCACCCGGCGCGGCCGGACATCCGGACACGCCGGCACGGGGTGGATCAGGATCCGATCCCCGGACTGGAGTGAGACACCGGCTGGTACATCCGGCTGGCTGTGCCTGGGCGGCGCACCTCTGTGGCAGGTCGCGGCAGGCTGTAGTGGCGCAGGCTGTGATTGCTCAGGCGGTAGTGGCTCGGACCGTGGCGGTTCAGGCCGCGGGCTCGATGCCGCCCTGTATCGCGGCGGCCCATTCGAGCAGCAGGACTTCGTAGTCCTCCGATGGCCACTCGCCGTCCGTCGTCTGGGCATCGACGAGCCTGCGGATGGCGTCGTTGGCCTGCGAGGCGGAAGGGGTGGTGGACATACGAACAAGGCTACGGCCTGCCACTGACAGTTAACCCTCATCTGCACGTGGTATCGGTCACGTGTTCCGTATAAGGGCGTGTTGTCCGTCACTCATACCCGGCGGCAGGGGGTTCGACGGCCTTAACGGGCCTTTATGAGGACGGAGTTCGGGACTGCGGGGTTGCCCTCGCGCGGTGCGACCCGGCTCACTCCGGCCCGTGCGCGCCCGCCCCGGCAGATGCCCCCTGCGGCGCGCCGTACGCCACGGTTTCGAGCCGTGCGCGGCCGTCCCGTACCGCTTTGCCGAGCGTGAGGCTGCCGTCGCCGACCGCGATGCAGGTGGTGGCGTCCAGGGTCAGCCGGGCGTCGGGGCGCTCGGCCGGACCGTCGCCGTAGAGCGGCTCGCCGCCGTCGGTGCGGACATGGAACACACCCTCGTCCATCCGGACCTCCACCACCCCGGGACCGAGTCCGAGCCCCGGCAGATGCCGGGCCAGCGGAATGGCGAACCAGTGCGCGCGCAGGGCGTCCGTCGGCCGCCGCTCGGCCAGCGCGGGCGCGCCCCAGTCGGCGAGCGCGGTGAGGACGGGCAGCAGCCCCGCACCCCGTGCGGTGAGCTCGTACACGGAGGCGGGTGCGGGCGGCGGCAGCCTGCGCCGGGTCGCGAGCCCCTCGCGCTCCATGTCCTTGAGCCGGGAGGCGAGCACGTCGGTGCTCACACCCGGCAGGTCGGCGTGGAGGTCGGTGTAGCGGCGCGGGCCCGCCAGGAGTTCGCGGACGATCAGCAGGGTCCAGCGGTCCCCGACGGCGTCGAGCGCGCGGGCGGCTGCGCAGTACTGGTCGTAACTTCGGCGTGGCATGCACCGCAGTCTAGACAGAAAGTTGGACTTTCCAAGCTGCCACTTGGTAAAACCAAGTGAAGCAAGTGAGACCTGGGAGGGCCACGGCATGGAGTTCCGTCAGTCGAACAAACTGAGTGACGTCTGCTACGAGATCCGGGGCCCGGTGATCGACCATGCCAACGCACTGGAAGAGGCCGGGCACAGCGTGCTGCGGCTGAACACCGGCAATCCGGCCCTCTTCGGTTTCGAGGCGCCCGAGGAGATCGTCCAGGACATGATCCGGATGCTGCCCCGGGCGCACGGCTACACCGACTCGCGCGGCATCCTCTCGGCCCGGCGGGCCGTCGCCCAGCGCTATCAGGCGCTCGGGATGCCCGAGGTCACCGTCGACGACGTCTTCCTCGGCAACGGTGTCTCCGAGCTGATCTCGATGGCGGTCCAGGCGCTCCTGGAGGACGGGGACGAGATTCTGGTCCCCGCGCCCGACTATCCGCTCTGGACGGCCGTCACCACGCTGGCCGGCGGGCGGGCGGTGCACTATCTCTGCGACGAGTCGGCCGAGTGGTACCCGGACCTCGGCGACATGGCGTCGAAGATCACCGACCGCACCAGGGCGGTGGTGATCATCAACCCCAACAACCCCACCGGCGCGGTCTATCCGCCCGAGATCATCAAGGGCATCCTCGATCTCGCCCGCCGCCACGGACTGATGGTCTTCGCGGACGAGATCTACGACCAGATCGTCTACGACGACGCCGTCCATCACTCGGCCGCGGCCCTCGCACCCGACCTGGTGGTCCTCACCTTCAGCGGTCTGTCCAAGTCGTACCGTGTCGCGGGCTTCCGGTCCGGCTGGCTGGTCGTCTCCGGACCCAAGCAGCACGCGAAGAGCTATCTGGAGGGGCTGACGATGCTCGCCTCCATGCGGCTGTGCGCCAACGCCCCCGCCCAGTACGCCATCCAGGCCGCACTGGGCGGGCGCCAGTCCATCAGGGATCTGACGGTGCCGGGCGGCCGGCTGCACGAGCAGCGCGACCGGGCGTGGGAGAGGCTCAACGAGATCCCGGGCGTCTCCTGTGTGAAGCCGAAGGGCGCGCTCTACGCCTTTCCCCGGCTGGACCCGGAGGTCCACCGGATCCATGACGACGAGCAGTTCGTCCTGGACCTGCTGCTCCGCGAGAAGATCCAGGTGGTGCAGGGCACCGGCTTCAACTGGCCGCGCCCCGACCACTTCCGGATCCTGACGCTGCCGCACGCCGACGATCTGGACGCGGCGATCAGCCGCATCGGGCGCTTCCTGGCCGGCTACCGCCAGTGACGTCCGGCCGGGCTGCCGCCCTCCGGTGCCCGGCCCGCCGCCCTACAGCGCCTGCGCCGCGGGCTTGACCATGCCCCGGACCGTACGGGACTTCACGAAGTCGCCCACCGCCGTCATCTCCCACTCGCCGGAGAACTGCCTGATCAGCTTGGCCATCAGCACCCCGGTCTGCGCCTCGGTGCGGGTCAGGTCGAAGCGGACCAGCTCCTCCCCGCTCGCCGCGTCGATCAGCCGGCAGTACGCCTTGGAGACCTCGGTGAACTTCTGGCCGGTGAAGGAGTTGACCGTGAAGAACAGGGCGGTGGCCTCGGCGGGGACCTTGCCGAGGTCGACCACGATCACCTCGTCGTCGCCCGCGCCCTCGCCCGTGAGGTTGTCACCGGAGTGCTTGACCGCACCGTCGAGGATCGAGAGCTTGCCGAAGTAGCAGCTGTCGAGGTGGTTGCGCTGCGGGCCGAAGGCCATGACCGAGGCATCGAGGTCGATGTCCTTGCCGCGGAAGGCCGGCTCCCAGCCGAGGCCCATCTTCACCCGGGACAGCAGCGGCTTGCCGCCCTTGACCAGGGAGACCGTCTGGTTCTTCTGGAGGCTGACCCGGCCCTTGTCCAGGTTGATCCGGCCGGAGCCCGCGGGCGGGGTCGGCGGCGCGGCGGCGGGCGGAGCCGCGACGGCGACCCGGGGATCCACCGGCGGTGCGGACGGCATCGGCGGGGCGGGCGGGGCCGCTGGGGCCGCCGCGGGGGCGGGCGCGACAGGTGGCGCCGACGGGGCCGCCGGTACGGGCGGTGCGGCTGGGGCGGGCTCCTCGACCGACACGCCGAAGTCCGTCGCGATACCGGCCAGTCCGTTCGCGTACCCCTGGCCGACGGCGCGCACCTTCCACGCGCCGTTGCGGAGGTAGATCTCCACGATGACCAGTGCGGTCTCGGTGCCCAGCCGGGGCGGGGTGAAGGTGGCGAGGACGCTGCCGTCGTCCGTGGAGCGGACGGTGGCCGTCGGTTCGATGCCCTCGAACGTCTGGCCCGCCGCGTCCGGGCTCGCGGTGATCACGATCTTGTCGATGCCCGCGGGGACGGCGGCCGTGTCCACCACGATCGCGTCCGGCGCGGAGCCGCCGCCGGAGCGGTGGCCGACACCGGGCCCCGACGGCTGGTTGTAGAAGATGAAGTCATCGTCCGAGCGCACCTTGCCGTCGGCGGTGAGCAGCAGGCCCGACACGTCGAGCCGCACCGGAGCCGCCACGTCCACCGCGACGCGGGGGAGCGGGAGCGGGATGTTCGAGCCTGGGGTCATTGCGGTCATGTCCGGAGGAACGAGCGGCGGAGCTTTACGGTTCCTTGAAACTTTCCCGGGACGATGAAGCCACTTCTACCGCCCGTACGCTCGCCGCCCGTAAGCCCGTTCACCCCGCGCCCGCTCCCACGCAAGCGCACCCGCCACCCGTGTCTCCGGCACCCGGTCACTTCCCGGGCAGCACCACGATCTTCCGCCCGATGCCCGCCTTGAAGCGGTCGAGCGCCGCCGGGTAGCTCTCCAGCGGCAGCCGGTCGCTGATGAAGACCCCGGGGTCGAGCACCCCGGCGGCGAACAGCTCGGCCGCCCGCTCGTAGCTGTGCAGCACCGCCATCGAGCCGGTGATCGTGATCTCCTGGTTGTAGATCTTGTACGGGTCGATCGTCGCCCGTGTCGCGTAGTCGGCAACACCGAACTGCAGATACGTCCCGGCCTTCGCCACCCGCCCCAGGGCGTCCTGGATGGCCGCCGCGTTGCCGGTCGCGTCGATGACGACGTCCCAGCCCCGGCCGGCCCGCTCCAGCTCGTCCGCGCCGCTCGCCGCCGATGAGCAGCCCAGGCCGCGGGCGGTGGCCAGCCGTTCCTCGTTGATGTCGACCATGTCCACGCTGGCCGCGCCGGTCCGCTTGGCCAGCTCCAGCATCATCAGCCCCATCGTCCCCGATCCGTAGATCAGCACATGCGAGCCGAGCCTGCTGTTGAGCACGTCGTAACCGCGTACCGCGCAGGACAGCGGCTCGATCAGCGCCGCGTCCTCGGTCCTCACATGGTCCGGCAGTTTCACGCAGTTGGCGGCCGGCGCCACCGCGTACTCGGCCGCGCCGCCCGCGGTGGTCACCCCGATCGCCGCCCACTTCTCGCACATGTTGTTGTGCCCGATACGGCAGTAGCGGCATTCGAAGCAGTACAGGGACGGGTCGACGGCCACCCGGTCGCCCGCGGCCAGCGAGGTGACGTCGGAGCCCAGCGCCACGACCGTGCCGGCGAACTCATGGCCGGGCACCACCGGCAGGGTGGGCGCGAACTCGCCCTGGAGGATGTGCAGATCGGTCCCGCACAGCCCGCAGGCGGCCACTTCGACGATCACGTCGCGCGGTCCGGGGGTGGGGTCGGGCACATCCCCGTACACGACCTTGCCGACGGATTCGACGATGGCTGCCTTCATTTCACGGCTCCGAGCGAAAGGCCCTGGACCAGCTTGTCCTGGGCGGCGAACCCCGCGGCGAGCACCGGCAGGGAGACAACGAGCGACGCGGCGCACACCTTCGCCAGGAACAGGCCCTGGCTGGTGATGAAGCCGGTCAGGAAGACGGGCGCGGTCTCGGCGACGACACCCGTGAGCACCCGGGCGAAGAGCAGCTCGTTCCAGCTGAAGATGAAGCAGATCAGCGCGGTGGCCGCGATCCCGGGCGCGGAGATCGGCGCGACGATCCGGGAGAGGACCACCGGCAGTCTCGCGCCGTCCACCCGCGCCGCCTCGATGACCGCCACCGGCACCTCGGCGAGGAACGACTGCATCATCCACACCGCGATCGGCAGGTTCATCGAGGTGTAGAGGATGACCAGCATCCAGATGTTGTCGAGCATCCCGGTGTTCTTGGCGAACAGATAGATCGGCAGCAGCCCGGCGACCACCGGGAGCATCTTCGTGGAGAGGAAGAAGAAGAGGACGTCCGTCCACTTCTTCACCGGCCGGATGGAGAGCGCGTACGCGGCCGGCAGCGCCAGCACCAGCACACAGAGGGTCGAGACGATGGAGGCCACCGCGGAGTTGGCCAGTGCGGGCCAGGGGCTCGCGCCGCCGCCCGCGCCGAAGAAGTCGCGGTAGCCGTCCAGGGTGAGCGAGGCGGCGAGCGACGGCGGGTTGGTGGCCGCGTCGGTCTCCGCGTGGAAGGAGGTCAGCGCCATCCAGGCGATCGGCAGGAAGAAGAGGATCCCGGCCAGCCAGGCCGCCAGGCCGAGCAGGGTGCCCCCGGTGCGGGCGGCGCCCCGGGGCGCCGCCGTGTCTGCGGACTTCATGCGCGTGATGCCTCCTCGCTGAAGAGGGACGAGACCACGCGGAGCGCGAAGGTCGCGATGATGATCGTGCCGATGACGACGAGGACCCCGGCGGCGGACGCTAGTCCGTTCTCGTGCGCCTGGTAGAAGGCCTGGTAGACGGTGTACGGCAGGTTGGCGGTGCCCAGACCGCCCGAGGTGATGGTGAAGACGGCGTCGAAGTTCTGCACGATGTAGATCGAGCCGAGCAGCGCCCCCAGTTCCAGGTAGCGGCGCAGATGCGGCAGGGTCAGATGGCGGAAGATCTGCCAGTTGCCCGCGCCGTCGATCCGCGCGGCCTCGATCAGCTCCGGTGAGCGGCTCTGCAGACCGGCCAGCAGGATCAGCATCATGAACGGAGTCCACTGCCAGATCAGCGCCGCCTCGACCGCGAGCAGCGGGGTGTTCGACACCCAGTCGGGCTGTGGCGCGCCCCCGCCGCCCACCCAGTGCAGCAGCCCGTTGAAGAGCCCGTACTCGGGGTTGTAGAGCACATGCTTCCAGAGCAGCGCGGCCGCCACGGGGACCAGCAGGAACGGCGCGATGAGCAGCGTACGGACGAATCCCCGGCCCTTGAAGCGGCGGTCGAGGAGCAGGGCGAGTCCGAGTCCGAGCACCAGGCTGACGAGGACCACCGCGACGGTCAGCACCACCGTGGTGAGGACCGACTTGCGCAGGTCCGGATCGGTGAGTACGTCGGAGTAGTTGGCGAACCCGGTGAAGTGCCTGGCCTTCGGGTAGAGCGCGTTCCAGTTGAAGAAGGAGATGACCACCGTCGCCACGAAGGGCAGCTGGGTGACGACGATCATGAAGATCAGGGCGGGCAGCAGCGGTGCCCGGGTGGCCCAGGCGCGCAGCCGGTTGCCCGGCGGGGGTGTCGGGCCGGGAGGGGACACCGCGCGTGGTGCGGTGGGAGCGGTGGTCGCTGTCATCGTCCCTCGTACTCCTTCGCGATCTTCGCAGCGAGCCGCTGGGATGCGGCGATGGCCGAATCGACGGACTGGCGCCCGGCGATGGCCGCGCTGATCTCCTGGGAGACCTTGGTGCCGAGGTCCGTGAACTCGGGGATGCCGACGAACTGGATACCGGGTGCGGGGCGCGGCTGGATCCCGGGGTTGTCGGGCTTGGCGCCCTTGATGGCGTTGAGCGTGACGTCCCCGAAGGCGGCGGACGCCTTCCGGTACGCGGGGTCGGCGTAGGTGGAGGCGCGCTTGCCCGCCGGGGCGTCCGACCAGCCGCTCACCTTCCCGACCAGCTCCTCGTACTGCTTGCTGGACGCCCAGGAGATGAACTTCCAGGCCTTGTCAGGGTTGCGGGACGTCTTCTGGATGCCCCAGGCCCAGGTGTAGAGCCACCCGGAGCTGTCCGTCTTCTCGACCGGCGCGGGTACATAGCCGATCTTGCCCTTGACCGGGGACTTGGCCGACTCCAGCGAACCGGCGGCGGATGTCGCGTCGTACCACATGGCGGTCTTGGACTGGGTGAGGTCGTTGAGGCACTCGGCGAACCCGGACTGCGCGGCCCCGGACTCGCCGTGCTCGCGTACCAGCTTCACGTAGAAGCCGACGGCCTGTCTGAAGGCGGGGGAGTCGAGCCTGGCCTTCCAGTTCTTGTCGAACCAGGTGCCGCCGAAGGTGTTGACCACCGTCGTCAGCGGGGCGGCCAGCTCGCCCCAGCCGGGCAGGCCGCGCAGACAGATGCCCTTCATCCCCGCCTTCGCTCCGTCCGCCTTCGCGGCGAGCGAGGCCACCTGCTGCCAGGTGGGGTGGGCCGGCATGGTCAGATGCTTCTGGGCGAAGACGTCCTTGCGGTACATCAGCATGGACGACTCGCCGTAGAAGGGCTCACCGTAGAGCTTCTTGTCGTCCCCGGTGAGCGACTGCCGCAGCGCGGGCAGGATGTCCTTCTGGTCGAAGGCGGTGTCCTTGGCCGCGTACCGGCCGAGGTCGTGCAGCCAGCCGTTCCTGGCGTAGATCGGGATCTCGTAGTTGGAGAGCGTCGCGACGTCGTACTGGCCCGCCTGGTTGGCGAAGTCCTGGCTGATCTTGTCCCGTACGTCGTTCTCGGGCAGCACGGTGAAGTTCACCTTGATGCCCGTCTCACGGGTGAAGTGGGCCGCGGTGAGCTTCTGCAACTCCGTCATCTGCGGGTTGTTGACCATCAGCACATTGATCGAGTTCCCGCCGGACCCGCTTCCTCCGGCGCCGGTCCAGCAGCCGGACAGGCTGATGAGCAGCGCCCCCGATGCGGCCAGCGCGAGCAGTGCGCGCGGCCTCCGTCGGCTCGGGCTTCGCATGGATCGCTCCTCGTGGTGGTTGGGGGTTTCCGGAACGGCGGGCGGCCGGGCGGCTCAGACCCGGATGACCTGCGGTCCCAGCAGGGAGTAGCGGTGCGCCTCGGGGGCGGGCAGCAGGGTGCTGGTGACGATGGTCTCGAAGTCGCTGACGCCGGCGAACCGGCAGAAGCTCGACGCACCGAACTTGGTGTGGTTCCCGGCGAACACCCGGCGCCTGGCGGCCCTGACCGCCTGCGACTTGACCTCGCCGACCGCCGGGTCGGGTGTGGTCAGACCGTGTTCGCGGGAGATCCCGTTGGCGCCGATGAAGGCCAGGTCGATGACGAAGCCGGAGAGCATCCGGGTCGTCCAGTGGTCGACGGTGGCCAGCGTGCCCGGCCGCAGCCGGCCGCCGAGCAGCAGGACCGTCGTCCGCTCGGCGAGCGCCAGCGCCCCGGCGGTCACCAGGGAGGCGGTGACCACGGTCAGCGGACGGTCGTGCGGCAGGCACTCGGCGATCAGCTGCGGGGTGAACCCCTCGTCGATGAAGACCGTTTCGGCGTCCCCGAGCAGCTGGGCCGCGGCCTCGGCGATCCGGCGCTTCTCCGGCACATGCATCGTCGTACGGAAGTCCAGTGTGGTCTCGAAGCCCGCGCTCTCCACCGGGTAGGCGCCCCCGTGCGTACGCCGGACCAGCCCGTGGTCCTCCAGTGCGCGCAGATCACGGCGGACGGTCTCCTTGGCCACGCCGAGCCGCGCGGACAGCTCGGTGACATCGACCGAGCCCGTCGTGCGGGCGGCCCGGACGATCTCCCGGCGGCGCTCCTCCGCGCTCACTGACACTGGAACTCCTCGGCTTCCGTTGGCTGTGTGGAGAGTTGTACAGCCGTCCGGATGGTGTGAACAGGGCAGGAACGGTCTTGATCATGACCGTTCCTGCCCGTTTCCGGCAGCGTCGGCACCGGCCCGACCTGGTGCGGTGTGCCCGTCCGGGCATGACAAAGGCCCGTCCGGCGTACCGGACGGGCCCGTTCACTGCCCGGATGCGGGCGCCCGAGTGCGGGGACCGGGCGGAGGCCGGTCAGTGCGGCCAGATCGGCGGGTCGGTGAGGAACGGTCCGCCGAGGTGGGAGTGGGCCGGGTCCCGCGGGTCGAGTTCGCCCTGTTCGGCGATGAGCCGCGCCGCGTACGGCTCGGAGTCGTCCTGCGGTTCGTATCCCAGGGCCCGCGCCGACGAGAGGTCCCACCAGATACGGGTGTTGGCAGACGAGCCGTAGACCACCGAGTGGCCGACGCCGTCGGCGGTCAGCGCGGCGTGGAAGAGCCGCGCGCCGTCCCGGGGGCTCATCCAGACCGACAGCATCCGTACCGAGACCGGCTCGGCGAAGCAGGAGCCGATCCGCACGGACACGGTCTCCTGGCCGAACTTGTCCCAGTACAGCTGGGCCAGGTCCTCGCCGAAACACTTGGAGAGCCCGTAGTACGTGTCCGGCCTGCGCGGGGTGTCGATGGGGATCAACGAGTCCGGGGCGGCGGGGACTTGGGGCCCGGGGCTCGGGGTGTAGCCCACCGCGTGGTTGGAGGAGGCGAAGACGATCCGTCCGGTGCCCGCCTCGCGGGCCGCCTCGTAGAGGTTGTACGTGCCCTCGATGTTGGCCCGGAGGATCTTGTCGAAGGACGACTCCAGGGAGATGCCGGCGAGATGGATGACGGCGTCGACGCCCCGTACCGCCTCGCGCAGCGCCTCCCTGTCGGCCAGGTCCGCGGTGATCGCGGAGGGTTCGCCCTCGACCGGTACGGCGTCGAAGAGACGCAGTTCGTATCCGTACGCGGGCAGCAGGTCCCGCATCAGGGTGCCGAGCCCTCCGGCGGCTCCGGTGAGCAGGACGGTGCGGGGAGCGGGCATGGGCGGGTCTCTCCTCGGTGCGTCGGATCAGTGCGTCGGATCGGTACGTCGGACGGGACGGCCACGGCCCGCGGTGGCGGACCGGTCGCGGGGGTCCTGTACGTATTCAGGAGTGGCTGGAATTCACATGTATGGACAAACTAAGGAGCCCTGCCGGGACCGTCAAGTGTGTCGCGCGGAGCTGCGGATTCTGGTTCTGTGGTGGGGTTTCCCGTCTTGACCGCCCTCGTCCTGCTGGCTTAGCGTGGCGGAGTTCAGAGATATAGACACTGATCAGAATGGTGCACGGGGATCGGAACTGTGCACGACTGGACGACCCAGGGAGCGCCCGTGTCCTCAGCCCCGCTCGCCGGCCGGCTCGACGGTCTGCTGTTCTTCCCCGTGACCCCCTACGGGCCGGACGGCGCCGTCGACCTCGATGCCCTCCGCGCGCATGTGCGCAACGGCATCGACGCCGGAGCGGCCGCGGTCTTCGCCTGCTGCGGCACGGGCGAGTTCCACGCGCTCGGCCTGGCGGAGTACGGCGCGGCGGTCGCCGCCGCGGCCGAGGTGAGCGCGGGCCGGGTGCCCGTCGTCGCCGGTGTGGGGTACGGCACCGCCCTCGCCGTCCAGTTCGCGAGGACCGCGCAGGAGGCGGGCGCCGACGGGCTGCTCGCCATGCCGCCGTATCTGGTCAGCGCGGGCCAGGAGGGCCTGGTACGCCACTACACCGCGCTCGCGGCGGCCACCGCGCTCGACGTCATCGTCTACCAGCGGGACAACGCGGTCTTCACCCCCGCGACAGTGGTGGCCCTCGCCCAGGTCGACGGGATCATCGGGCTCAAGGACGGGTACGGCGACCTCGATCTGATGCAGCGCACCATCAGCGCGGTCCGCACCGAACTGCCCGGCCGTGACTTCCTCTACTTCAACGGGCTGCCCACCGCCGAACTCACCGCGCTCTCCTACCGCGCCATCGGCGTCACCCTCTACTCGTCCGCCGCCTTCTGCTTCGCCCCCGACATCGCCCTCGCCTTCTACCGCGCCCTGCGCTCCGGCGACGACACGACCGTGAACCGGCTGCTCGACACCTTCTACCGGCCGCTCGTCGAGCTGCGCAACCAGCGGCCCGGGTACGCGGTGTCGCTGGTCAAGGCGGGGGTGCGGCTCGGCGGCCTGGAGGTCGGGGAGGTCCGCCCGCCGCTCGGTGAGCCGTCCCCCGGGCACATCGCGCAGCTCTCCGCCGTCATCGAGCGGGGCCGGGCAGCGCTGGCCGTCCCGGCGGGCGCTGCGAGGCCGGGGGAGCGGGCATGAGGACCTCGGCCTTCCTCTATCCCTGGGACGTCGTCGGTGACCCGGAAGCCCCGGCCCGTATCGCGGACCTCGGCGTCCAGCAGACCACGCTCGCCTCCGCCTACCACTCCACCCGCGCCCTGACCCCGCGCCACCCCGGCCACCGGATCGTCACCGCGGAGCACGCGTCCGTTCTCTACCCGCCGTCCCCGGAGCGGTGGGCCGGGCGGGAGCTGCGCCCCTACCCGGCCGGGTCCTGGGCGCCTGCCCCCGATCCGTACGGGGAGGCAGCCGCCGCGCTGACCGCGGCCGGTCTCCAGGTCCACACCTGGGTGGTCCTCGCGCACAACTCCCGGCTGGGCGCCGAGCATCCACGGACCTCTGTGGTCAACGCCTATGGGGACCGCTACCCCTGGGCCCCCTGCATCGCCCAGCCCGCCACCCGCGCCTACCTCACCGACCTGGCCGTGGAGGCAGCGGTGCGGCCCGGGTCGCACGGCACCGAACTGGAGTCGCTCGGCTGGTACGGGCTCGCCCATCTGCACGCCCACGACAAGATCGCCGGAGTGGGCCTCGGCGACGCGGGCCAGTATCTGATGTCGCTCTGCTTCTGCCCCGACTGCGCGGCCGGATACGGCGGACTCGGCCTGGACGCCGACGAGTTGGGTGCGACCGTACGCCGGGCGCTGGAGCCGGGGTGGTCCGGCGCACCGGCCGGCGCCGGGGGCGCCGCGATCGGGGAGCTGCTCGGGACGGACACCGCGGCGGCCGTCCTCCAGTGGCGCACCAGGACCGCCAGGACGCTCCAGGAGCAGACCGTCGCCGCGGTGCGGGCCGCGGCCCCGCCGGGCTTCCAGGTGCTGCTGCACGCCGACCCGGCCGCCCACCACTGCGGGGCCAACGCGGGAGTCGACCCCGAGCACATCCTCGGCGTCGCCGACGGTGTGGTCGTGCCCTGCACCAGTGGGCCCGCGCTGCTCGCCCCCTTCGCGGTGCACCGCACCGACCGCACGGTGCTCGCCGCCAACCTCACCGTCGTCTCCGGCATGGGCGGCAGTCCGGGCACCCTGGCGGATGACGCGGCCCGCGCCGCCGGACTCGGCGCGACCGAACTGCGGCTTTACCACGCCGGACTGGCGTCCGACGCCGATCTCGCGCTCGTACGGGCCGCGCTGTCCTGACCCCCGGACGTACGAGGGCCGATGCGGCGGCCGGGGGTGCCCGCCACGAGCGGCGGCGGCAGCGCCGGCGCATCGCGGGAGGCGGCCGTTCCCCGGCTACCGGGCGGGCCCCGGGCCGCCGCGCTCCGGCCGGCGGCGCAGCCTCGCGTCCTCGATCGCGGGGGGTGCGGCCGCGTAGTTGTCCGCCGGGTCCAGATCGGTCCCGGGCGGGACGATCTCGTCGATACGGTCGAGGACCTCGTCCGGAAGATCGAAACCAGCGGCGGGGAGCAGCCCGTCCAGCTGCTCCTGGGTACGGGGGCCGATCAGCACCGAGCTGACCGCCGGGTGCGCACGGACGAAGGCGACCGCGAGCTGCGGCAGCGTCATCCCCGCCTCGTCGGCGAGCACGGTGAGCTCCGCGAGCGCGGCGGACTTCAGCCGGCCGGCCGGGGTGGACGCATCGTAGGCCGATGGCAGGGCGGAGGACATCAGCCTGGCCCGGTGGGTCGACGGCAGATCCGCGCGCCCGGAGAGCCAGCCGCTGTTCAGCGGACTGAAGGTGAGCACACCCATCCCGTGGCGCTGGGCGGTCGGCAGCACGGCCGCCTCCGGCCTGCGGGTGAAGACGGAGTACATGGGCTGCTCGGTGAGGAAGCGGTGGGTGCCCCGGCGCTCCGCCGTCCACTGGGCCTCGACCATCATCTCCGCCGGGAACATGGACGAGCCGAACGCCCGGATCTTGCCCGCCTGTACGAGGTCGGACAGTGCGGAGAGCGTCTCGCCGATCCCGGTCGCGTGGTCGGGCCGGTGGATCTGGTAGAGGTCGATGTGGTCGGTACCGAGCCTGCGGAGGCTGTCCTCGACCGCACGGACGATCCACCTCCGCGAACCGCCCCGCAGATTGGGGTCCTCGCCCATCGGCCGTCCGAACTTGGTCGCGATGACAAGGCCGTCCCTGCGGCCCGCGACGGCCTTGCCGACGATCTCCTCGGACTCGCCCCTGGAGTACACGTCCGCCGTGTCGATGACATTGATTCCGGCATCGAGCGCGGAGTGGATGATACGGATCGCGTCCCGGTGGTCCGCGTTGCCCAGACTCCCGAACATCATCGCGCCGAGCGTGAGTTCGCTGACGGACATTCCGGTCGATCCGAGGGTCCTGCGCTTCATTACGTCATGCCTCCGGCGGCTTCGTCATGCAGATTCCTGCCAGCCCATCACGCGGTTCCGCCCGCCCGGTAGACGTATCCCGCCACCCGCTTGCACGATCCTGCCGACTCTGCTCTTATCGCGCCATGACAGACGACACGGCGCCGCCCACCGGGTCCGCCCCGCGGGCCGCGGAGCTTCTCGCCGAGCTGCGGACGCTGATCGTGCGCCACGCCGGTGGCAGACCGGTGCGGAAGACATGGGTTCTGGACGGTGTGGCCCTCACCTGCGCGAACCGGCCCACGCTCCCGGTGAGCGCGATGTCGGAGCCGTCGCTCGCGGTGGTCGCCCGGGGTGTCAAGCGCACGGTCCTGAACGGTGTCCCCCACGACTACCGCGCCGGGCAGTATCTCGTCGTCCCGGTCGAACTGCCGGTCACCGGCCAGGCGTTGGAGGCCACGGATGACGAGCCCTTCGCCGTCTTCAGCATGACGCTGGACCCGATGGCGATCGCACCGCTGCTCCTGGAGACCCCCGGCACCGCGAAGCCGCCCCTCTCGCCGGGCCTCGTGGTCAGCGACGCCACGTCCGAACTGCTCGATCCGGTCGTCCGGCTGCTGCGTCTGCTGGGGCGCCCCGACGACCTCCGGGTCCTCGCGCCCGGTATCCAGCGGGAGATCCTGTGGCGCCTGATCACCGGTGACCAGGGCGCGCTGGTCCGGCAGATCGGCCTGGCCAACAGTTCCATCGCCCGGGTCTCCCGTACGATCCGCTGGATCCGCCGGCACTACGACGAACCCCTGCGCGTCGCGGACCTCGCGGAGCTGGCCCATATGAGCCCGTCGGCCTTCCACCGGCACTTCCGCGCCGCGACCTCGATGACCCCGGTCCAGTTCCAGAGGCAGATCCGGCTGCGGGAGGCGCACGCCCTGCTCATGGCAGGACCGGTGGAGGTCGCGGAGACCGGCCACCGGGTCGGCTACGGAAGCCCGTCGCAGTTCAGCCGCGAATACCGCAAGGAGTTCGGCGCACCGCCCGGCCGGCACGCGGCCCGGCACACGGCACCGGGCCCGCCGCCCCGGACCGGGCCGACGGACCTCACCCCCGCTCCTCGATCCGGCCCCGGGGGCGGGCATGCGGGGTGCGGCGCGGGCTGCTGGGGGGCGGCCCCCCCCGCGCGCCCCCACCACATATCTGCGGGGGGGCACGCC